>JBKJRJ010000381.1:0-7263 GCA_046594705.1 Vicinamibacterales bacterium | reverse complement strand
CCCGCCATCGCCACCAGGTGGATGATGGCGTTGGTCGAACCGCCCAGGGCCATCGCGGCCGTCACGGCGTTCTCGAAGGCCTCGGTCGTCAGGAGGTCGCGCGGCGTGAGGTCCTCCCACACCATCTCGACAATGCGGCGGCCGGCCGCCGAAGCCATGCGCGGATGCGATGAGTCGGCCGCAGGGATCGACGAGGCGCCCGGCAGCGTCAGGCCCAGCGCGTCCACGGTCGCCGCCATCGTCGACGCTGTCCCCATCGTCATGCAGGTGCCGAAGGAGCGGGCGATGCCGTCCTCCATCTCGCGCCAGGCGCAGTCGTCGAGCAGTCCCGCGCGCTTTTCGTCCCAGTACTTCCACGCGTCGGTGCCCGAACCCAGGATCTGGCCGCGCCAGTTGCCGCGCAGCATCGGCCCGGCCGGAACGAAGATGGTCGGCAGATTCGCGCTGGTCGCCCCCATGACCAGGGCCGGCACGGTCTTGTCGCAGCCGCCGAGCAGCACCACCCCGTCGGCGGGGTAGGCGCGCAGCGCCTCCTCGGCGTCCATCGCCAGCAGATTGCGATAGAGCATCGTGCTGGGTTTCATGAAGGTCTCGCCCAGCGTGAGCACGGGGATCTCCATCGGGAAGCCGCCGGCCTGCCAGACCCCGCGCTTGACGTCCTCGGCGCGCAGCTTGAAGTGGGCGTGGCACGGGTTGGCATCGCTCCAGGTGTTGAGGATGGCGATGACCGGCTTGCCGGTGATGTCTTCAGCGCTGAATCCCGCCTGCTTCGCGCGCGAGCGGTGGCCGAACGAACGAAAATCGTCCTTGCCGAACCAGCGGTGGCTGCGAAGGTCCGCGGCGGTCTTTCGCGGGCGGGGTGGCGCGCCGACGCCCTGGCGAACGCCGCTCACGCGTCGCGCTCCCGCAAGGCGCGAGCGACAGGGGAGAGCTGCGCCACTTGCGCCGCGTCCAGCGCCGACACATACGGTGGGATCGGACCGGTCGTCGCGATGCCGGCCAGTTCGGTGGCGTGGTGAAGCACGCGCGCGGGGCCCCACCGGTCGCGCAGATCTTCCAGCGGCATGAAGCCCGCGCGCAACGCCGTGGCGCGGGCCCAGTCGCCGGCGGCCGCGGCCTCGAACAGCTCCTGGCACCGACGCGGCGCGAGACAGCCGGATCCGGTGGTCAGGCCGCCAAGGCGGTAGTCGCGAAGGTGCTCGATGGCGGGTCGCTCACCCATGCCGCTGATCACGCGCGCCCGGTCGACGCGGCGGAGGAGGCCGTCCAGGTAGGCGTCCTCACGGGGGTTGTCGCGGACGACGGCGTATTTGATCGCGAGCGCGATGCCGTCGTCGATCAGTCGGCCGACGGCGTCAAGTCCTTGCTCCTGGTCGGAGCCGAAGCCGTCCTCGGATTTCAGGTAGAGGATGAGCGGCATGCCGGCCTCGGCTGAAATCTCGCGAAGTCCGGCCTCCATCCCGCGGGCATCGCGGGGGTCGCCGCAGGGCAGCATCATGACGGCGCGGAACGCATGCCTGCGCAGGACACGGGCCTGGTCGATCGCGCGGCCGAAGGACGGCCCGATGCTGGGGATCGCCCAGCGGCTGGCGGCGAATCCGGACAGCCACTCGGCGAGCGCCCGACATTCGTCGAGTGACGCGTGGTAGAGGAACGCGTTGCCGCCGTAGAGGAAGCGCGTGATGCCGCCGGCTTCGATGTGCCGCGCCACCGACTCCGCGGCGTCGAGATCGAGCGTGCGCCGGGCGTCCGCCTTGCGCGGCAGCGGGGGCACGGCAAAGACGCCGTTGAGTCCCTCCACTTGAAGGGTCACAGCTGCCACACATCCGACGCCTTGACGGGCCGGTCGCTCGTGCCGAGCTCGATCATCGGCCAATCCGGGGTCGTCGTCAGCATCTCGAGATGGTCGTCAATCACGAGGGCGGTGTCCTCGATTTTCGTGCCGGCGATCGTGGGGTTCCACGCGAAGGCCTGCCGCGCCTGCACCGATTCCTGCGAAGCCGGGTGTGCCACCCACTCGCGCGCGCGGTAACCAATCGCCCCGCCCTGGTGATGCTTCAGCTCCTCGCCAGGGAAGCCGGCCTCGGCGTAGCCCTGGGCGGCCACGCCGTAGAGCGACGCGGCCGTCGCGCCGGGGCGCGTCGCGTCGAGGAGGCGGCCGAACACCGATGCCGTCGCGCGCGTGCGTTCGGCCAGATCAGCGGGAGCGTCGGCCGCGACGATGCGCGAGAGCGAGACGACCAGCCCATCGCGCTCGGCGCAGAGCGCCACCATCACGACCTGCCGCCAGGTGGCGGCGGTAGGGACCGGATGGCGGTAGTGCCGGAGGCGGTCGTCGGATCCGACCAGTGTGACGATCGGCCGGGCGCGCAGGGCGATCGCGCCGTCCATGATCGCCCGGGCGATGTCGCGCTCCGCAGCGCCTGGCGCCAGCGTTCGGCAGACCCGGCCGAGCATGACCCCGGCCTCGCGGCCGAGTGCCCGATAGCGCGTGACGTCGCCGTCGGTGAGCAGGCTGCGCGCCCGCGACAGCGTCCCTTCGACCGACGTCGTCCCGGGAAACGGCCAGTCGGCGCCCAGCGTGGCCTCGTCCCCGAGCACACTGCGCGCCGCGCGGACGGCGCGGGAGGGATCCTGATCCTCGGTCCAGGGGTACTCGACGGGCGTGTAGTCGAGCCCGTCGAGCTCCTCGCCGGCCAGCCTCGGCATCTCGATCGCGTTGGCGAGGACGAAGCGGCGGCCGTCCGCGGCGATCAGCAGGCGGGCGGTGCCGATTTCGCGGCTGGCGTCGATCCGGTTGCCGCGCCCACTGGTGAGCCAGGCGATGTTGTGATGGCCCGCCAACAGCACCCCTGCGAGGCCTGCCGCGTGGGCGATGCGCGCCACGCGATCGAGCTTCTCGTCGTGATCGTCGTCGGCAGTCACTTCGCGAACGTCTGGTACTCGCGCTCGATTCGCGCCGCGGAGGGCGGGGCGCTCAGGATCAGCAGGCGGTGCCTGAAGGTTACGGAGGCGCCGGGTTCGAGCGTGAAGTCAAACGCCTTGGGCTCGTTGAACTGCTTGTCGCCGAGCGGATTGGCGGCGAACAGCCCATAGCCCCGCGCGTGCCAGTGCGTCGGGTAGCCGACGTTCTTCGGATGATCCAGAATCGCGAGCGTCACCGGTTCGCCGTTGACGACGCCGCCGAGCAGCGTCCATTTGGCGCGCGTGCTCCAGACGGCGTCCCCTTCCTTGCCCTCACTGCTCAAGTACTTTCCCGACACGCCGGTGTTGTCGAGCACCGGGACCGCCGTGGCCTTGCCGGACGCGTCGGTGAAGACCTCCGCCTTGTCGGCGGGCTGCTCGAGTTCACGCGCCAGGCGCATCCCGAGCATCCCCTCCTTGCTGTCCTTGAAGACGACCTGCTGATCGAGCGCGGTCAGCGTCGTCACGCGATCGATCGCGCGCGAGTCGGCGCCGCCATGGAACGTGAAGGCGGTCGTCTCCTTGATGAGCTGCGTGTTGTCGGGCGTCATCCAGGCGGTCTCGACCGTCAATTCGCCCTTGTCGGCGCCGCTGCTCGTGTGGGTGACCTTCCGGTGCAGGACGGTGCCCATCTTCGGGGCCTGGGCGGCGGGAATGGTGTCGGAATTGTTCCAGAAGTCGAAGCCGTTGACGTCGCCGTGATTCAGCCAGAGGCCGACGTGGTGGGGATGGTCCACCCGCTCTCCCTTGCGGGGATCCAGCGGGAAGCCGCGCGTGACCAGCGTCCCTTTCGCGGTGCGCAGCGGATACAGCACCGGCTTCTTGAGGGTGGTCGGCCAGATATAGGAGGTGAAGGGCTTGCCGTCGATCGTGACGTCCACCCGCCGGGCCCCGTTGTTGACGCGGACCTCGACGCCGCCGGCGCCCTTGAGGGGAACCGCGACGGCCGCGGCAATCAGTACGATGCAGGCCCAGCGCATGGCGTGACTCCTTTGCATAGCGTCAACTTAAGCGGTAAAGTCTTATCATATGTCGACAACATTCAGACTGGCGTCCGGCGCGTTCCTCGTGGCGGCCCTGTTCGTGGCTCCGCTCACCGCTCAGAGCGACGGGTTCACGCCGCTGTTCGATGGCAAGACCCTGAACGGCTGGCGCGGCTATAAAAAGGCCGACGCCGCCGACACCCGCTGGAAGGTCGAGAACGGGATCCTCACGATCCCTGAGATCGACGGCAAGGACACCCGCGGCAACCGCGACATCATCTCGACCGGCACCTACGACAACTTCGACCTGCGCTGGGAATGGAAGGCGGCCCCCGGCGCCAACAGCGGGCTCAAGTACTTCGTCCTCGAAGACGAGTCGTCCGCGATTGGTCACGAGTACCAGCTGATCGACGACGAGCGCCACGCGGACGCCAAGATCGGTCCCCATCGGCAGACCGCGGCCTTGTACGACGTCCTGCCCGCAACCGAACGTCCGATCAAGCCGGCCGGCGAGTGGAACACCTCGCAGGTGATCGTCAAGGGCATGCACGTCGAGCACTGGCTCAACGGCAAACGGGTACTGCAATACGAGCTCGACTCGCCGGCGCTGCGCGCGGCGATTGCGAAAAGCAAGTTCAAGGACATCGCCCGCTTCGGCAAGCCGCAGAAAGGGCACCTCCTCATCCAGGATCACGGAAACCAGGTCTGGTACCGTAACGTCCGGATCAAACCGCTGACGTAGGACGGACCACGCAGTCCCGGGCCGCAGGCGGCCCGGCCTGCACATTCCGGTGCGCATAGGCATACTCGGGGCCGGCGGGATCAGCGACACGCACGCGCGCGCCGCGCGCGCGATCGCCGGCGTGCAGGTGGTCGCCGTCCACGGCGCCAACCGTGCCAAGACTGCTGCGCTGGCGACGTCCGCCGGCGCGACGGCCTACGACGAACTGGAGGCCTTCCTCGCGCACCCGATGGATGTCGTGGCGATCGGCAGCCCGTCGGGCCTCCACGCCGAGCAGGCCATCGCGGCGGTCCGCCGCGGGCTCCATGTCCTCGTCGAGAAGCCGCTCGACATTTCCACCGCCCGCATCGACGCATTGATCGAGGAGGCCGACCGTGCCGCCGTGAAGGTCGGCGTGTTCTTCCAGGATCGCCTGACGCCCGAACTCGTCGAGATCAAGGCGCAGATGGACGCCGGGGCCCTGGGGACACCGGTGTTCGCCTCCGGCCGCGTGAAGTGGTACCGTCCGCCCGAGTACTACGGTGACTCGCGATGGCGAGGGACGTGGCGGCTCGACGGCGGCGGCGTGCTGATGAACCAGGCCATTCACACTGTCGATACGCTGTTGTGGCTGTGCGGACCCGTCGCGCGCGTCGCGGGCCGCGTCGCCACCCGGTTGCATCGGATCGAGGTGGAAGACACCGCCGCCGCCGTCATCGAGTTCGACAGCGGCGCCTTCGGCATGCTCGAGGCCTCCACGGCCTCCTTTCCGGGTCTGCCGCGGCGCATCGAGGTGACCGGCACCAAGGGCACGCTGGTCCACGAGCAGGACGCGCGGCCGGCCGTGGTCGCCGACGCGTCGGGGCACCAGCGGGTAATCGAGGATTTCATCGCCGCCATTCGCACCGGCGGCTCGCCGGCCTGCGACGCGCGGGAAGGACGCCGCAGCGTCGCGGTCATCGAGGCCATCTATCGTTCCGCCAAGAGCGGAGAAAGTGAAGCGCCATGACACGACTCGCGTACGCCGTCATCCTGATGCTCGCCGGAGCCGGACTGCACGCCGCGGTCACGCCAGCCACGCCCACCCCCGGCGGCTATGTCGTCGAGCACGACGCGGAAGTCGCGAAGGACGAGCCCGGAACACATAACGGCGGCGGCCAGACCGTCGGCTACTCGTTCTTCAAGAGCGTGCCGGCTCTGAAGCTGGTGTTCCGCAAGCGCGCGCTCAAGCCAGGGTCGGGCATCGGCCACCACGTGCAGAAGGAAGACGAGATCTACTACGTGCTGAGCGGCAAGGGCGCGATGACGCTCGACGGCAAGACCGTCGAGATCACGCCGGGCACTGCGGTCCTCACGCGCACCGGCAGCGCGCACAGCCTGACACAGGTTGGGCACGAGGATCTCGTCATCCTGATCAACTACGAAGTCGTTCCCAGGCCCGCACCATAGCGGCGGGCTGACCCTGCATCAACGATCCTGAGGCCCCCTGATGAAATCCTGGTTTGTTGTCGCCCTGCTCGCCCTCGCCCAGTGGCCGCAGTTCCGGGGCCCGGACGGCACCGGCGTGTCCACCAGCACCGGCCTTCCGCTCACCTGGAGTGAAACCCAGAACGTCACGTGGAAGACGCCGATTCACGGCCGCGCCTGGTCGTCACCCGTGGTGCTCGGCCGGCAGGTGTGGCTGACGACGGCGACCCCGGACGGGAAGCAGCTGTCGGCCATCGCGGTGGACAAGGACAGCGGCAGGATTATCCACGACCTCAAGCTGTTCGACGTCGCGACGCCGCAGTTCGCGCACGCCTTCAACACCTATGCGTCGCCCACGCCCGTCATCGAAGCCGGGCGCGTCTACGTCACCTTCGGTTCGCCGGGGACGGCGGCCATCGACACCGCATCCGGGAAAGTGCTGTGGCAGCGGCGCGACCTCGAATGCAACCACTTCCGCGGCGCCGGCTCGTCGCCGATCCTGTTCGGGAACCTGCTCGTGATGCACTTCGACGGCAGCGACGTCCAGTACGTCGTCGCCCTCGACAAGCGCACCGGCAAGACGGTGTGGAAGACGAACCGGACGGTGGATTTCCAGGACCTCGATCCGAACGGGAAGATCAAGGCGGACGGCGACTTCCGGAAGGCTTTCGCCACGCCGCACATCGTGATGGCGGGGAACGACGCGGTCCTCGTCAGTCCCGGGTCGAGGGCCACCTACGGCTACGACCCGTTGACGGGGAAGGAGCTCTGGCGGGTCGAGGAGCCCACCAGTTTCTCGTCCAGCACCCGGCCGGTGTCCGGGCACGGGCTGGTGTATTACACGACCGGCTGGAACACGGGCCAGATTCTCGCGGTCAAGCCCGACGGCCGGGGGGATGTGACCGGATCGCACGTGGTGTGGCGGGTCGCGCGCGGGGCGCCGAAGAAGCCGTCGCTGCTGCTGCTGGGCGACCTGCTGGTGATGGGTAACGACAGCGGGGTGGTCACCTGTCTCGACGCGCGCACCGGCGCCGAGGTGTGGACCGCCCGGCTGACCGACAGCTACTCGGCGTCACCGGTTGCCGCCGAGGGCCGCGTCTACTTCTTCAGCGAAGACGGCAAGACGAC
>JBKJRJ010000307.1:0-2751 GCA_046594705.1 Vicinamibacterales bacterium | reverse complement strand
CTACGAGGCGTGGCCGATCGTCGCGGCCGCGATCGTCCTCGCCTTCGTGGTGCTGCGGCGGCGCGGCTGGGCGTTCGCGCCGGCCGCCCGCGCCGTGCGGGGTCTGGCGCTCTGGCCCCTCTGGGCGCTGGCGGCCTTCCTGGTCAACAGCAAGGTGAGCGTCGGGTCGTGGTTCATCTCGAGCGGGTTCTTCGTCGCTGAGAATCCGGCGCGGGGCCACCCGTGGCTGGCGTGGACGCAGGTGTGGCAAGGACTCATCGGGCTGATGGGCCCGGCGCTGCCGTGGATCGCCGTCGCCTCGCTGCTCGGGGTGGTCGCCTGGTCTCTGCTTGCGCGTTCAGGCGTCAGCGGCGAGAACGAGCCGGGAGACCGGAGGTACGGGCTGCTTCTTGTGCTGGCTCTGGCGGCGTGCGCGGCGCTGCCGCTCTATGCCTATTTCAAGGGGCATCCGCTGCGGATCCGCTACGACGTGCCGCTCGTGGCCGCGGCGGCGGCGCTGACGGGCGCGGGGGTGGCGCTGCTGCCTCGGCGCGCCCAGGCCGCCGCGGGCGTGGTGATTGTCGCGCTCGCCGCCTGGCAGGTGCCGCCGTTCGACGCCACGGCGCCCGTAGTGGCCGAGTCTCAGCGCGACAACGCCAACGCGGCCGGCCGCCGGACGGTGACCGATTACCTCGCCGCGCACTGGAACGGCCAGCCGATCCTCATGAGCATGGGATCGCTCGCCCACTACATGCACGACTTGTCAGCCCGCGGCTTCGCGGTGAAGGACTTTCTGCACGAGGGAAACGGCGAGATCTGGGTGCATGCGGCGCGCAATCCCCACCCCTTCGTCGAATGGATCGCGATCGAGGAGCGCGCGGAAGGCGGCGACGCGCTGCACTGGCAGGCCGGGCACGACGAACGATTCCTGAAGGGTTTCGCGCGGGTTGCGGAGGGTGGCGGTGTGGCCCTTTATCGCCGAACCGTCCAACCGTGATTGTTCAAGGGGGACACTCGCGCCCGGCGTGATCTCTCGTGCGGCCCGAAAACGGTGACAGTCACCGTTTCCTCACCGTTTCCTCACCCCGTTTTCGGCACCGAAAACGGTGACTGTCACCGTTTCTTACACTTTCGTCGAATGGATCGCAATCGAGGAGCGCGCGGAAGGCGGCGACGCGCTGCACTGGCAGGCCGGCACGACGAGGGATTCCTGAAGGGTTTCGCGCGGGTTGCGGAGGGTGGCGGTGTGGCCCTTTACCGCCGGACCTTCCAGCCGTGACTATCAACGGAGGGCACCTACACAAAGACCACAAAGATTGTTAGTCTTCGTGGTCTTCGTGGTCTTCGTGGTCTTCGTGATCTTGGTGTCGAGCCCGTGGGCCGTCGCAGTGTCGAAGCCGCGCGCTGTCGCCGGCTAGCCTAGAACCGCACGCCGAAAGTGAAGTTCGCCGTCCAGCCGCCGAGGTCGAACTTGTCCCCCACGAATTCCTGGTCGAGCAATCCCTTGGCCTCGGCTCTCTGCCAGCGGACTTCCCCGCCTACCGCCCAGTTTCCGACCGGCGCGCGCAGGCCGGCCAGCACGGTCGGGCCGACGGCCGTGCCCTCCGCGATGTACCGCGCCGCGAAGATGTCGCGATTACTCGCCACGAAGTCGCCGACCTCGGTATAGCGATACCTGATGGCGACGATGCCGGCGCCGACATACGGCTCGACGGCGCTGCCGCGCGGGAGCAGGAGGACGCGGCCGGTGAAGGTCACGGGAATCTGCCGGAGCTTCAGCTCCTGCTCGATCTCGGTGCCCCCCGGGCGCGTGAAGTTCGCGTAGACGCTCGGCACCGTGCGCTGTGAGAAGCCGACGCCGACGCCGGCCTCGAAGTTCGAGCCGACACCGACGAGGTACTCAGCGCCCACCACCGCGCTGTTGAAGTCCTTCACTTCGAAGAGCAGCGGCTGCGCGCTCTGCAGCTCGTTCAGCAGCACGTCCTCGTCGACGCGCGCATCAAGTCCCTTCAACGCGAAATAACCGACGGTGAAATTGATCGTCTGCTTGCTGTCCGACGAGGCCGAGCCGACCTGCCGGATTTGCGCGCCAGCCACCGCCGGCGCACACAAGGTGGCGAATACCGTCAGCGCCATCGCCAGGCGTGCCCGACCGTTGACTGTTCCGTTCGTCATACACTTACCTCCCGCTGTCCGACTGAGCATGTTGGGTGCCAGCCGTGCGGTTGCGTCACGGCCCACGGGCTGACGCACAAAGAACACGAAGTCCACAACGTTCACGAAGTTACGAAGGGTCTCTGGCTTTCGGGTGGCCGGCAGGGTGTCTTACTAAGAGGTCAATCCGTCCGGTTTCGTGAACGAATCGTCTCGACCATGGCGGCATGAATCCGGCCGTTGGAGGCCACGACCTCGCCGAGCCGGGAATCGAAGGTATCGCCCGCCAGGGTGGACACCTGCCCCCCGGCCTCCTCGATCAGCAGCGCCCCGGCGGAGACGTCCCAGGGGTTCAGGCGCACCTCCCAGAAGCCATCGAAACGGCCGGCGGCCACATACGCCAGGTCGATCGCCGCGCTGCCGAGGCGGCGGACCGCCCGCGCCTGGCGGATGAAGTCGCCGAACAGCCCGAGCAGATACCCCGCGTCAGTCTGCACCGTGTAAGGAAAGCCGGTGCACAGCAACGAGTCGATCAGCGTGTCGGCCGACGAGACGCGCATCGGCGCACCGTTGAGCCAGGCGCCCGCCCCCTTTTCCGCCGTGAACAGCTCGCGGCGG
>JBKJRJ010000331.1:0-19074 GCA_046594705.1 Vicinamibacterales bacterium | reverse complement strand
CGCCCGGCGCCTTCCAGCGCCCGGCGAGTGAAGGCGTCCTCCTTGAGGCCGGTGTTGTACTCGATCTTCTCAATCGCCAGGTCGGTGCGCGTCTTATCGAGGCCGTTGGTCATCGCCGAGGCCATGACGGTCCAGATGTTTTGCACCTGCTGGAGGCGGGAGACCGAATACACCTTCTGCTTCTCGTCGCGCCGGTTATGGACCTCGGCGCCGACGACGAGGAAGCTGTCCTTCAGCACCAGCGAGACCACGCGCGGGAACTCCGCCGAGCGGTCCTTCCGCCTGGACTCCAGCCGGTAGGCCGGCCGGGACGTGCCGTCCGGTGAGGCCCAGGCTGCGTTGTCGTCGAGCAGGGCATAGGTGAAATCCTCGAGGTCGCGGCCGCCGATGTCCTCGTAAGAGAAGTCGCTGCCGACGAAGCTCTCCTGCGCCTCGCTGCCGGCGATGCGGCGCACGCGGCCCAGGGCCGGCAGGTAGAGGAACCGTTCGTCTTCGCTGTTGGGGTGTTTCCACACGAGAAACGACGTCCCCTTGATGTCGTTGGGATAGGTGAATCGGATCAGGAGGCGGTCGCCGTCCGGCGCCGTCTTCGGCGCGCCGGGTGCCTCGCGGCCGCGGAGGGTCACCAGCGTAAGCGCGCGCTCGCGCACCCGGTCGTGACGGTCGAACAGCTTCATGCGCAGCTCGGCGCGGGAATCGCGGCCGGTGTCGCGGTCCTGTATCTGCCGCGCGATCTGGTCGGCGGTCAGGGCGGGAAGCGGCAGGGCGGCGATCGCCGCCAGGACGATCGTGAGCAAGCAGCGCATGGAGTCTCCCCGCGATTATGTGAAAAGTTTCACAAGCGGTCAAACCCCGCGGCTTGGGACGCGGGGGCGTTACGATAGCAAGGTGCTACTGATTTTCGGCAAGGATACCTGTCCCTACACCAACGCCGCGCGCGCCCATTACCTCAGCCGGTCAACGGAGTTCCAGTTCATCAACGTGAAGAACGACCCCGCCGAGCTCGAGCGCATGCTGGCGTATAGCGGCGGCAAGACCGAGATCCCGGTCATCGTCGACGGCGACACGGTGACGATCGGCTTCGGAGGCACCTGAGGGGTGTAGCCGGCCCCGGTCGGGGCCACCAACGGCGACGTCACTCGGTCCTCGCGGGCCGGCTCAGCAAGGTCCTGATATCGTCCGGAATCGGGACGGGTTTCTCGGTGGCATAGTCGTACATCACCTGGACGGTCTTCGCGGTCAGCACCGTCCTGCCCTCCCCGTCCACAATCTCGTACTCGTAGCCGAAACTGGTGCGCCCGAGCGCCGCGACCGTCATCCTGATTTCCAGCGTGTCGCCGTATGTGGCCGGACGCCTGTAGTCGGCCTCGGCCCGCGCCAGGATGACGCCAGGGCGACCGGCTGCCAACAGGGGCGTGCCGAATCCCCACAACGACCGCCAGTGCGCGAACCGTGTCTGCTCGAGATAGGTCAGGTAGACGGCATTGTTGACGTGGCCCATCGGGTCGCAGTCGCGGAACCGGACCTCCAGGCGATGGGTGAAATGACTGCTCATGTAGAATCCTCGGCGTGATCACGTCGCCGGAGAGCTTCACCCCTGACGAGCGGAAGACGCTCGCACCATTCTTCACCAATCTCGACGGCCACGTCTTCGCGCTGACGAACCTGCCGGAAACGGTCAAGGGCGCGCTGTTCGCGCGGTACTCGCGGTCGGCCAAGTCGCTGCGACGGCTGTTCCTCGACGAGTTCGCCGGCAACCTCGCCGGCGTCCAGGCCGATGCCTCGTCGGTGGGTGTCCAGCGGGCGGAGAAGCTCTACGCAAAAGTGTTCAACGAGTACGGCGACGACTCGGTCGCGCAGCTCGGCGGGGCGCACATCGCCTGCGAATACGTGTCGAACATCCTGACCAAGATCCTGGAGTGGGGACGCCTGATGGCGTATCTCGAACAGTCCACCCGCTACGTGCCGTACACCGACCGGCTGCACGGGCGCTGGCGCTACCACCTGCCGGAGGAAGTTCAGGGCGCCCTCCGCGAGCGGTATGTGGCGGTGATGGACCAGGCGTTCGAGACCTATGCGTCGCTCATCGATGGCATGCAGACGCATTTCGCCGTACGCTACCCGCGCGCGCCGCAGGACTCCGAAACCGTGCATCGCGTCGCGATCCGAGCCAAGGCGCTCGATACCCTGCGCGGCATGCTGCCCGCGGCGACGCAATCGAACGTCGGAATCTACGGCACCGGACAGGCTTACGAAGCGCTCATCCTGCGCATGCGCGCGCACCCGCTCGACGAAGTCCGTCACTGCGCCGATCAGATGCTGGCGGAACTGCGGAAGCTGGTTCCCGCGTTTTTGACCCGCGTCGATCAGCCTGATCGCGGCGGACGCTGGAGCGAGCACCTGGCGGCGAGGCGGGACGCGACGCGCGCCGTGGCGGATACGCTGCTCGCCAACCTCGTGGCGGAAGCGCGGGACGAGGTGACGCTGACGGATTTCGACCCGGACGGCGAGGTCAAGATCGTCGCCGCCGCGTTGTATGCCGCGAGCGACCTGCCCGACGACCAGTTGCTGGCCGCCGCGCGACGGATGACCGCGGCCGAGCGCCTCTCGGTGCTCCAGGCCTGCCTCGGCGAGCGCGGCAACCGGCGGCACCGCCCCGGCCGCGCCTTCGAGCGCACCGCGTACCGCTTCGACGTGCTCACCGACTACGGCGCCTTCCGTGACCTGCAGCGCCACCGCTTGCTGACGCTGGAATGGCAGGCGCTCTCCACGCGGCACGGCTACTCGGAGCCTGACGCGCTGCGCGAAGCAGGGGTCCTCGACGGCTGGACCAGGGTCATGGACGCCTCGTCGGATCTCTATGAGGCACTGCGCTCCGCTGGGCTCGATGCCGCCGCGCCGTATGCGGTGGCGATGGCCTACCGCGTGCGCTTCTACATGGACATGAACGCCAGGGAGGCGATGCATGTCATCGAGCTGCGCACCGCTCCCCAGGGACATCCGGCCTATCGGCGCGTCTGCCAGCAGATGCACCGCCTCATCGCCAGCCGCGCCGGACACACGGCGATCGCCGACGCGATGAAGTTCGCGGACCATTCGGAAGTGGAACTGGAAAGGCTCAAGGCCGAGAGAGAGCTGGAGCGCAAGCGACGGCCGGCGGCGCAACCCGGCGACCGCTAGCCGCCGCGGCCCGCGGCCCACGGGCGAACACGAAGATCACCAAGGTGACAAAGAACGCGAAGATCGAACGGTTTACTGTTCACTCTTCGGCGACGTTGCGCCCGCGGCTCCAGAAGCGGCCGAACTCGTCGAGGAAGGTCAGCGTCTTCAGCGATTCCATCCGATCGAAGAACAGCACACCGTCGAGGTGATCAGTCTCGTGCTGAATGACACGAGCGGTGAAGTTGCGCGCGGTGATCTCGATCTTTCGGCCGCGGCGATCGAGGGCCCGCACCTTGATCTCGCGCGCGCGGGTGACGCGTCCGCGGATGTCGGGGATGCTGAGGCAGCCCTCCCATTCGCCGGCGGTGGCATCCCCGACAATCGAGATCTCGGGATTGATGAGGGCCATCAAGGGAACGCGGTCTTCCTCGTCCTCCTCTTCGTTTTCTTCCTCATCCTCGGTTCCCGGCGCGAAGCCGGCGACGAACAGTCGCAGACTCTCGTGCACCTGGGGCGCCGCCAGGCCGACTCCCTGATACTCCAGCATCGTCTCGAACATGTCGTCGATGAGTTGCTGGATGCGGGGAGACTTGATGCCGGCGGGGTCCAGCGGTTTCGCGCGCGCCCGGAGCACCGGGTGCCCCATCCGCGCGACCTTCAGGATCGACATAGCGGGTAGTATTTCATATGTGGAGTACCGGTTCTGCCCGCCGTGCGGGGGTGCGCTCGAGAAGCGCAGCCTGAAGGCCGGCGATCCCGATCGGCTGGTCTGCGCCGCCTGCGGGTTCGTGTTCTACCTCGACCCGAAGGTCGCCGTCGGCACCATCATCACCACCGGCGACTCGCGGCTGGTGCTGGTGCGCCGCGCGATAGAGCCCGGCTACGGTCTGTGGGTGTTTCCGGGCGGCTTCGTGGACCGTGGCGAGGAGCTGCCGACGGCGGCGCGGCGCGAGGCCCGCGAGGAGTCGGGGCTCGAGGTGCGCCTCGACCGCCTGGTCAACATCTACTCGTATCCGGAAGCCGCGGTGATCATCGTGGTCTACGCGGCGACGGCGATGTCGGGGGAACTGTGCGGCGACGAGGAGTGCCTCGAGACGCGCCTGTTCCACGCTGATGAGCTCCCCTGGGATGGGCTCGCGTTTCAGAGTACACGCGAGGCGCTGCGCGACTATCTGGCCGGCGTTCGCGTGGTATAATTGGCGTCCCCGGTAACCCTCGGTCTCCCCCTTACCAAAGAACCACGTTCCTCATGAAGACATCCATTTTCGCGTCCGCATTGGTCCTGGCAGTGGCCGCCTCGGGTTGCGCCAGCTTCGAGCATACGAGCACGAGCCCGTCCGCGACGGGCGTGGCCGCATTGATGGGGACGTGGGCCTCCGTGTCCAGCGCGGTCCCTTCCCCGTCGAGCTGCTCAGACTTCAAATGGAATGCGACCGAGCAGACCGCCACGAGCGCGAAGGGCGCCTTCTCTGCCACCTGCGCCGGAATCCTGAAAGTGGCGGGCACCGCCCAGGCCGTCCTGGGCGGCGCGGGGTTCGTGTGGAGTGCCGAAGGCGACGCCACGACCGCCGGGATTGCCTGCCGCATCACCCTGACGGGAACGGCCGAGCTCGGAGAGAATTCGATCCGCGTGCCGTACTCCGGCGACACCTGCGCGGGCAAGGTCTCGGGCGTCGAGATTCTGAACAGGAAGTAACCGCCCGAACGACAGACACGCCTTCTGTCGAAGGCACGAAGAGACAAGGCACGAAGCCCTCCAGGAACTTCGCATCTTGTGAGCTTCGTGAGCTTGGTACCTGGCCGTGGCCCGTTGCAGCTAGCCCAGTTCGTCAGCGCTCTTCGCGCCATAGAACTCGAACCACGGATGCGCCGTCTTGAGTCGGTCGTTGACGTTGGCGATGTTCTTCACACCTTCGTCCTCGAGCCACTTGCGGAACGCGTCCGCGCCCTGCTTGCCGTAGATCGGGATGCCGTCTTTCCACGTGGCGCGGCCGCACAGCACCCCCGAGAAGCGGGTGTTGGCTTCGGCGGCGAGCTCCAGCGTCTCGGTGAACTCGGCGTTGCTCACGCCGGCGGACAGGTAGATAAACGGTTTGGTCGAGACCTCAGCCGTCTTCCTGAACGCGTCCATTGCCTGCTGCCTGGTGTAGGCGCTGGTCCCGCCGCTGCACTTCACGCCCTCGACGAACTTCATGTTGACCGGCACTTCGACCTTCAGGACCTCAACGCCATACCGATCCTTGGTGAACTCGCTCATGTACGCGGCGACCAGCCCCGGCTTCTTCTTCGCGAACTCGAGGCCCTTCTCGTCGACCCCTTCCTCGTAGCCGATGACTTCCAGGAAGAACGGAATATCGTTGGCGCGGCACTCGTCGCCGATACGCTCGACCCAGGCGTGTTTATGGTCGTTCACCTTCTGCGGATCGGTCGGCGCGTAGTACAGCAGGATCTTCAGGCAGTCGGCGCCGGCTTCCTTGATGCGTCGAACCGACCACAGGTCGAGCAGGTCCGGCAGGCGCCCAGGCGTCGCGGCGTCGTAGCCGGTCTTCTCGTAGGCCATCAGCAGCCCGGAGCCCTTCGCGCGCCGCTTGCTGGCGGGAATGCCCCATTCCGGGTCGAGCAGGATCGCGCTCGCGTGCTTGGTCAGCACCTCGGTCACCAGGATCTTGAACTCCTCGAGCTCGTGGTCGCCGACGCTGCCGCCGCGCTCCTTGGCGAGCGCCTTCTGCAGCGAGCCCCGCTGATCCATCGCGGCCGCGGCAATCACGCCGCGGGTATCGGAAACGGCCTTCATGCCGGCCAGCTTGCCTGGTGTCATCTTCACGGTGTCAACTCCTCAGGGACGACTTGAAACGTTCATTTTATATCGGGAAAGCGGAAGTGCTCGATTTCAGCAGCGGCGACCGCCTGCGCGACGACTTCCTCGATCGGCAGGTCCGCTTCCGCGCGCGCGACCTCGTACAGCTTCGCCTTGGTGGCGGGATGACGCGGCGTGAACAGCGTGCAGCAGTCCTGGTCCGGGATGATCGAGATCGGATAGGTGCCGAGGCGCTCCGCTTCGGCGGTGATCTCTTCCTTGTCCATCCCGACCAGCGGCCGCAGCACCGGCATCGACACCACGCTGCCGATGGCGGTCATGTTCTCGAGCGTCTGTGATGCGACCTGGCCCACCACGTCGCCGGTGATCAGCGCCTGCGCGCGCTGCATCCGCGCGATGCGCTCGGCGATACGCATCATCATGCGCCGGTAGACGACGACGCGGAGCGGCGGCGCCACCGCGAGGACGACCCGCTGCTGGAACTCGCCGAACGGGACCAGGAACAGCCGCGAGTGGAACTGGAACCGGGTGAGCAGCCTGGCCAGCTCCCTGGCCTTTTCCTGCGAGGCCCGCGACAGGATCGGGTAGCTGTGGAAATGCACGAACAGGACGCGGCAGCCGCGCCGCATCATGCGCCAGGCCGCGACCGGGGAATCAATCCCGCCTGACAGCAGGCAGGCCACCCGACCGCTGGCGCCGACCGGGAGGCCGCCGGGGCCGCGAACCGTGCCGAAGGAATAGAACGCTTCGCGGGTCAGGGCTTCCACCCGGATGGTGAATTCGGGGTGGCCCAGGTTCACCGTCCAGTTCCGGGCTGCCTTGATCCGTCCGCCGACTTCCCGTTCGATCTCGGGCGAGCTCAACGGGAATCGCTTGTCGGCGCGCTTGGCCGACACGCGGAACGAGGCGGGATTTTCAGGACCCAGGTCGTTCAGGATTTCCTTGGCAATCGCGTCCACCTCGAGCGCCGCTCGCCCCGCCCTGGCGAAGTTGCCGATGCCGAACACCGACGCGATGCGCGCGCTGACCGCCTCCCAGGTTGTGCCGGGGCCGAGCACCAGCTCGATGCGGCCCATCAAGACGCGGACCTCCGCGATGTCGAGGTCCCGGGTCGACTCGCGGATGTTGCGCACCAGCCGGTTGACGAACCACGGGCGGTTCTTTCCCTTGAGCGCGATTTCCCCGTAATGGATGACGACGGACTTCATTTTCGATTGGTGAATGCAGACTGAAGATTGGTGAATGCAGACTGAAGATTGGGGAATGCCGACTGAAGAATGGCGAGCGCCGCCCGGTGTCCCGCGACGGCGGCGCTTTCGATTGTGCCCGGAAGCCCGGTTTCGATCCAGTCACCCGCCAGGAACAGCCCTTCGACCGGGGTCGTCACGCCGGGCCGCTCCGGCTGGCCAGGCGCCAGGGAAAACGTGGCGCGCTTCTCACGAATGACCGTGCCGCGCGTCAGCACGGCCTCGCGCGCGCCGGGGATAGCCGAGGCGACTTCGCGCGCCGCCAGCGCGACCAGCGTGGGATTGTCGGCGCCCACCAGCGCATCCGCCCCGCTCGCCACCAGCGACAGGTGCGAGGCGGCTTCGCCAAATGCCCGGCGCTTATCAAAGATCCACTGCATCTCGCGGCCCGGCAGCCCGACGAACACATCGTCCATCACGGCGCGGTCGTACCAGAGGTTCACGGTAACAATCGGTTTCGAGGCCATGCGGCTGGCCGCCGAGACGACGGCGGACATCGCGGTGACGTCGCCCACGAGCAGCGACTCCAGCGCAAACCAGGGCACGGCCGCGATCACCCGGGTGATGGCCAGCGGCTCGCCGCGGACGTCGATGCCGGCGACCCGGCCCGCCTCGATCCTGATCCGGGCGAGCGCGTTCAGCCGCACCGCGCCACCCTTCGATTCCAGGTAGCGCTGCGCCGGCAGCGCGTACATCTCATGCAGCGGCTTGAGCGGGAGCACCAGCGATGAATCGGAGCGCCGGGGACCGAACATCTCGGCCAGCACCCTGATGAACGGTTCCGCTGACGCTTCCGACGGCGACTGATTCAACGCCGCCACCGCCAGCGGCTCCCACAGCCACTCGCGCAGGCGTCCCTTCTGGCCGTGACGAGTGAGCCAGGCGTCAACGGTTTCCTTTCTTCGGAAGGCGGCAGCGACAGGGCTACGCGCGACGGAAGCCGCGGCGCTTCCGCCCGATCCGGTGCCTGCCGCCCCCAGGCGTAAGGACCTGCGCGCCTTCAGCAGCGGGCCCGCCACCCGCAGCACGCTCAAGCGGTCCCCCCAGGAGAGCGCCTCCCACCCGAAGATCCCTGCGACGAGATGCAGCGGCGACGGCAGCGCGGGGCAGCGCAGCACCGAGCGACGCCCGGCCGCGTCACGGTAGGGGACTTCCATCGACGGCTGAGTGCGGACGTTGCCTTCGGCGCCGATCCGCCGCAGCAGCCGGAAGGTCTCGCGGTAGCAGCCGAACAGGACGTGCTGCCCGTTGTCTACCAGCTCGCCGGTTTCGCGGTCGAGGAAGGCCGTGGCCCGGCCGCCGAGTACGCCACGCGCCTCGAGCACGAGCACGCGCTGCCCCGCCTCCGCGAGCGCGGTGGCGGCCGCCAGCCCGGCGACCCCGGCCCCGATCACCGCGACATCGAACGGCTCATTCACGGGCGTCAGTCTGGCTTGCCGTCGCGTACGATCGCTCGCGGAGAGCGCGCAGCCACGTCATCTGCCGGTGATCGCGGTCTTCGCCCAGGTCGTGGCGGCGATCAGCGCGCGGCGTGGCCGTGGCACGCGGATGACGGCGCTAAACACGTCGTAGTCCGCGGCTTCTATGCGGTCGAGAATGCCGCGGTAGATGGCGCCCATGATGCGGGCGGCGACCAGCCGGCGGGCGTCGGTTGAGGGCAGCGCAGCGTCGGCGCGGCGGTAGTAATCGCGGGCGCGTTGCGCCTGGAACGCCAGCAGCTGCTTGACCGCAGCCGACTGCACCCCGTGGCCGGCGTGGGCCCGCTCGGCCCCCAGCAACCCGTCGCTGACGCCGAACCGCGCCATCTCCTCACACGGAATGTAGACCCGGCCGCGGTCGAGATCGCCCGGCACATCCCGCAGGATGTTGGTCAGCTGCAGCGCGACGCCGAGCTCGATCGCATACTGCCGTGACGCGGGATCCTCGTAGCCGAAAATCTCGACGCACATCAAGCCGACCGCCGACGCCACCCTGACGCAGTACTGGTAGAGGTCGTCGAATGTCGCGTAGCGGGTGGTGTGCAGGTCCATCTCGACCCCTTCGATGAGGGCGTCGAACGCGGGCCGCGGCAGGTTGAAGGCCCCGATCAGTGGCTGGAGGGCGCGCCCCTGCGGTGTGTCGGGTAGGCGCCCTTCGAAGCACCGCGCGATCTCCTCCCGCCATCGCGTGACCTGCACGGGCGCATCATTTGCCCCCGCTTCGTCCACGGCGTCGTCCACCGCCCTGCAGAAATCCCACACGGCAACGATCGCGCGCCGCTTGTCGGCGGGTAGCACGAGGAACGAGTAGTAGAAGCTGGTATCTCGACCCAATTAGTCCCTGGTCCCTGGTCCCTGGGTCCCTGGTCCTTGGGTCCCTGGTCCTTGGGTCCCTGGTCCTTGGGTCCCTGTTTCCTGGGTCCCTGTTTCCTGGGCCCCTGGTCCCCGGTCCAGGGTCCTTCTCCATGTGGCGGCGCGCCAGAGTAGCGGCGGAACGTCCAGCGCGGTGAGGGACGGCCGTGTCTGGAACACGTCGTAACCGGCCGCTTCCAGCTTATCCAGAATCTGCACCCCGCCCAGCCACGTCGCGCGGAGCTCCCAGCGAAGCCTGCCACCGACCCCGTCCGCCACGGGCGCGCCCGCCCGGAACAACTGGCGCGTACGGCCGGCGACGTCGGTCAGCGCCGTGCGCCATGCGGGGGTCATCCGGCGGGCCGTCAGATCCCTTTCCTGCGCGCCGGCGGGCTGCCAGATCGAGGCCGGCACGTATAACCGGCCCCTGGTCCAGTCAATCTCCAGGTCCTGCCAGAAATTCGTGAGCTGCAGCGCCGTGCAGACGGCATCCGACGCGGCGTCGAGGTCTGGACGATCGTGTCCGGCGATGCGAAGCACCAGCCGCCCGACCGGATTCGCCGACCGCCGGCAGTAGTCCATCACCTCGTCCCAGGTCGCGTAGCGCTTGACGATGACATCCTGCTTGAAGGCGCTGGTCAGGTCGTGCAGCAAGCCGACGGGCAGGCGGCACTCCTCCATAGTGTGGCGCAGCGCCAGAAAGACCTCCGCGTGGCGCTCGCCGCGCTGGACAGCGCCCAGCGCAGCGGCGTTCAGGCACGCGTCCCAGGCCTCGAGATCGGCGAGGCGATCGACGTCGGGCCGCTCCCCTTCGTCGGCCATGTCATCCGCCAGGCGCGCGAAGGCATAGACGGCGGCGATGTGCGGACGCATGCGCGCGGGCAGCAGGTGGGACGCGACCGGGAAGTTCTCGTAATGCGACCGCGCCAGCCGCTCGCAATAGGCGTAGGCGCCCGCGAGCTCGGGGTTTACCACTCGATTTCGGGTGTCCCGGCGCGCTGGTTGGCCCGCCGTGCCATGACGAACAGCAGGTCCGACAGGCGGTTGACATAGACCAGAAGGTCCGGCTCGAAGGCGTCGTTGTCGCCCGCCAGCAGCGCCACCATCGCGCGCTCCGCGCGGCGGCAGATCGTGCGCGCGACGTGCAGCGAGGCGCCCCCCTCTGAGCCTCCCGCCAGGATGAAAGCCCGTAGCGGTGGCAGTGCCGACTCGAGTCCGTCGATCCATGTCTCGAGGCGGCTGACGTCGCCGCCGGTCACCGCCGCCTTGGTGACTCGCTCCGCGATCTTGCGACCGGGGTCGGCCAGCCGTGATCCCAGCGCAAAGAGATCGCGCTGAATCCGCTCCAGCATACCCGCCAGCTCGGTGTCGCCGGCCCGCAGCAGCGTCGCCCGCGCCAGACCGAGGTATGCGTTGAGCTCGTCCACGTCGCCATACGTCGAGACACGCGAATCCGACTTGGAGACGCGCGTTCCGCCGAACAGCCCGGTCTCGCCGCTGTCGCCGGTCTTGGTATAGATTTTCAAGACTTGAAGATTATAGAAGGATCGAAGGGTTCCAGGCGTCCGAAGGCTCCGCCCGCCGTGCCGGCGCCGGCGGACCGGCAGCGTTTCAGGCGGCGCTTGCTCAAATGGTACCGCGCCAACGGCCGCGACCTGCCATGGCGGAACACCAGCGACCCGTACCACATCCTCGTCTCGGAGATCATGCTGCAGCAGACCCAGGTCGATCGCGTGCTGCCAAAATACCAGGAGTGGCTGGAGAAGTACCCGAGCCTGCAGGCGCTGGCGGACGCCCCGGAGGCGGACGTCACCGAAACCTGGCGGCCGCTCGGTTACAACATCCGGCCGCGGCGGCTTCACGCCATCGCTCGCGAGTCGGTCGAACGCTACGGCGGCGCGCTGCCGTCCGACGGGCCCACCCTCCGCTCCTTCAAGGGCATCGGCGAGTACACGGCGGGCGCGGTCATGAGTTTTGCCTTCGGGCAGCGCGAAGCGATCCTCGACACCAACGTCGCACGCGTGCTGTTCCGCATCTTCGTCGGACGAGGCACGCCCAAGGCGCACGCGATGAAGCGTCACCTCTGGGCCGTGTCACGCACCGTTCTCCCCCATCGTCACGTATTCGATTTCAACCAGGCGCTGATGGACTTCGGAGCCACGCTGTGCACGGCGCGAAAGCCCCAGTGCCTGATCTGCCCGATGCAGGCCGGATGCAAAGCCTTCCCGTTCAATCCTGACAACGAGCACGCATGACCATCGTGGTCACCGCGGCGATCGTCGAAGACCACGGGCGGTACTTCGTGACCAGGCGCCAGAAAGGCGTCCATCTCGAAGGGCTGTGGGAGTTCCCCGGTGGAAAGATTGAGCCCGGCGAATCGCTCGCCGACGGCCTCCGCCGTGAGTTGAAGGAAGAACTGGGAGCCGAAGTGGAGATCGGCGCGGAGATCTTCAGCGTGACCCACGACTATCCAGACCGCCGCGTGGAGCTGCACTTCCTGTCGTGCACGTTTCTCAACGCGCCGGTGCCGCGACTCGGACAGGAAATGCGGTGGGTGGCTCGCGAAGAGCTGCACTCGTTGGAGTTCCCGCCGGCGGACGAGGCGATGATCAAGTTGCTGGGGTCATCTCCAGAGCGGTCCAGGCCGCCACCCGGCTCGGCCTGAGAGGCCCCGGCCCACGTCTGCCTGCGCCAGCCCACTCGGCAGCCGTGTGGCGGCGGCCGTTCAGGCCTGCATCGGCACGAACGGCAGCGCGGTAACGACGCCCCGGGTCGTGCCGGCGGAGACCGCTGTGCCCGGATCGACGAAATCGCGGTGGACGTAGCCGAGCGCGATTGCACGGTCGAGCGCGGGCGACCAGGTCGCACTGGTGACCCGCCCGATCTCGCGATCGCCAGAGACGATGCGCGCCCCCACCACGGGACCGGCGGCGCCGGCGTCGAGCGTCAACCCCACCAGGCGCTTCGCCACGCGGCCCTGGCCGCGGTCCTGGACGCGCACGATCACTTCCTGCCCGACGTAACAGCCCTTGCTGCGGGAAATCGCGCGCTCCTCGAGGCCCGCTTCGAGCGGAATGGTCTCGGTGTCCATGTCGGCGCCGAACAGCGGACGGCCGCTCTCGATGCGAACGGTCTCGGCCTCTTCCGCCGACACCGGCACCGCCCCCGCGGCCAGGAGCGCCGCCCTCACCGTCGGCGCGTCCACCGCGTTTACCAGCAGGTCGTAGCCCGGGACACCTGCCTCGTCGCTGCGGACGATGACCGCCTCGACACCCGCGATCCGGACGCGCGTGGACCCGAACAGCGGCGAGGGGACGCCGCCCTCCGTTCCGGCCGCCACCAGCACGTCGAGCGAGGCAGGTCCGTAGACCCCGATGGCCGCACGCGCGGCGGTGGCGTCTTCCACCTGGACGTCTTCGCTGAAGATGAAACGGTCGAGGTGATCGCGGACCGTGCTCGCCACCGCAGCGGGCACGTCGAGTACCAGCGCCTCGCCGAGTTCGAGGACGCGCATGTCGGTCATCATCCGCCCCTGCGCCGTCAGCATGGCGGAGTAACAGCCGCCACCGGGCGTCAGCGCGGCGATGTCGTTGGTCAGAATCCCCTGGAGATACGACCGGCGGTCGGCGCCGGTCAGCAGGATCCGTCCGATCCCCGTGCGGTCGACCAATCCCGCGCCGGCACGCAGCGCCCGGTACCCGCTGCTGTTATCCTGTTTCAATGCGACTTCATTGTAGCGCCCTCGCGGTGGCGGCCGTCATGGCCGGAGCGGGTGCGGCGGCCGCCCAGACCGCCACGCCGTCGCCCGTAGCGGGTGACGCCGCCTTCGGCGTGTTCCTCAGGGGCAACCAGATCGGCCGCGAACAGGTCACGCTGGCGCGCACGGAATCGGGCTGGATCCTCACCTCGACCGGGCGCACCGGCGCGCCCGTCGACTTCAACGTCACCCGCTTCGAGATGAAGTACACGCCCGACTGGCAGCCGCTCGAGATGAAGCTCGAGGCGCGGTTGAAGAACGCGCCGGTCGCGGTCGCGACCTCGTTCGCCATGACCACCGCGATCAACGAGGTCACGCAGGGCGGCAAGACCATTTCGAAGCAGGATCAAATCAGCGCCCGCACCATCGTCCTCCCCAACAACGTCTTCGGCAGCTACGAGGCGCTGGCCGCCAGACTGTCGGTGGCCGCGGCCGGCAGTGAATTCACGGTCTACGTGGTGCCGCAGGCCGAAGTGAAGGTGACGCTGCGGGAGATCGTTGAGCAGACGCTCACGGGGCCTGGCGGCACGGTGCCGACGCGGCGGTTCGCGCTGACCTTCCGGAATCCCGACGCCAGCGCGCTCGACGCCCTGGTGGTCGTCGACGACAAGGCACGGCTGGTGCGTTTCGAGATGCCGTCGGCCGGACTGCTGGTCGTGCGCGAGGATGCCTCGAGCGTCGCGATGCGCGCCCAGACGATGCGCAATCCGACGGACGGCGATATTTCGATCCCGGCGAACGGCTTCAACCTGGCCGGCACCCTCACGGCTCCCCCTGGTGTCGCCGGGCGCCTTCGCCATCCGGCCGTCATTCTCGTCGGCGGCGCCACGCCGGCGGACCGCGACGAAGTGATTGACGGTGTCCCGGTGTTTGCCCGGCTGGCGAAGTCACTGGCAGACACCGGCCACCTCGTGGTGCGCTACGACCGGCGGGGCGGCGGACAGAGCGGCGGCCGCACCGAAACCGCCACGCTCGCGGACTATGCGGACGACCTCCGGGCGGTCGTGCGGTGGGTGTCGCGGCGGGACGATGTCGATGCGCGCCGCATTGTCGTGGCGGGCCGCGGCGACGGCGCGGCGGTCGCTCTGATTGCGGCATCGCGCGACAAGACCATCGACGGCGTGGTCACGCTCGACGCGGGAGGCTCGCCAGGGGCGGAGCTGCTCCTGCAACAGCAGGAGCGCGTCCTCGACACCCTGAAACTGCCGCCGGCCGAGCGCCAGGCGCGCATCGACCTCCAGAAGAAGATCCAGGCGGCGGTGATGTCCGGCACCGGCTGGCCGGGGGTGCCCGAGGTCATGCGGCGGCAAGCCGACACCGCGTGGTTCAAGAGCGTGCTGAACTACGACCCGGGGCTGGTCCTGCCGAAGGTGAAGCAGCCGATGCTCATCGTTCACGGGGATCTCGATCAGCAGGTTCCGCCGGCTGAAGCGGACCGGCTGGCGGGCCTGGCGCGGGCGCGCAAGAAGATCCCGCCGGCCGAGGTCGTGCACGTCGCGGACGCCAATCACACCCTGGCGAGCCCCAAGGTGGCCGCGGCGATCGCCGAGTGGATCAAGAAGCTGTAGACTGCGTTCATGAAGGTCGGCGTCCCGCGCGAAACACTGCCCGGCGAGTACCGCGTCGCGCTGATCCCGTCGGCCGCGGCGGCACTCAAGAAGAGCGGCCTCGACGTCTGCGTCGAGCAGGACGCCGGCGTTGCCGCCGGGTTCACCTCCGCGGCGTACGAGCAGGCCGGCGCGACGGTCGTGTCGCGCGACATGGTGTTCTCCACCGCCGACATCATCCTCCAGGTGCGTTCGGTGCCCTTCGATGCCGTCCGGTTACGGAAGGGACAGGTCGTGATCGGCTTCGCCGATCCGCTGGGAGATCCGGACGCGATCCGCGCGCTGGCGCAGGCCGGCGTGACGGCCTTCTCGATGGAGCTGATGCCGCGCATCACGCGCGCGCAGAGCATGGACGCCCTGTCGTCGATGGCGACGATCTCCGGCTACAAGGCCGTGTTGTTGGCCGCGAATCACCTGCCGCGGATGTTCCCGATGCTGATGACCGCCGCCGGAACCCTCACCGCCGCGCGTGCCTTCATCGTCGGCGCCGGTGTCGCCGGGCTGCAGGCGATCGCCACGGCGCGCCGGCTGGGCGCCCGCGTCGAAGCGTACGACGTGCGGCCGGCCGTCAAGGAGCAGGTGCAGAGCCTGGGGGCACGGTTCGTGGAGATGCCACTCGAGACCGTCGACTCGGAAGACAAGGGCGGCTATGCCAAGGCGCAGGACGAGGCGTTCTACCGGCGCCAGCGCGAGATGATGCTGAAGGTCGTCGCCGCCAGCGACGTCGTGATCACGACCGCGCTGATTCCAGGAAAAAAGGCGCCGATTCTGATCACGGCGGAGATGGTGGACGGCATGGTGCCGGGTTCGGTCGTGGTCGATCTGGCCGCGGAGCGCGGCGGCAATTGCGAACTCACGCGCCCCGACGAAGTGGTTCTCTACAAAGGGGTGACGATTCTCGGGCCATCCAATCCACCGGCCCTGGTGCCCAACCACGCCAGCCAGATGTATGCGAAGAACATCACGACATTCCTGGCCCACCTGCTCGGCAAAGAGGGGGCGAAGCAGGCATCGCTCGAGCTCGATCTCACGGATGAAATCACGCGCGAGACGCTGCTGACCAAGGACGGCGAGGTCGTCCACGCCCGCGTCAAGGAGCTGGCTGGGGCGGCGGCGCGCTAACTTCCCATGTGGCTTCTCAAGACTGAAGACGCGGCCGAGGCGCCGTTCCTGTTCCGCATCCTGCCCGGCAGCATCAAGACCGTCGGACGGGCGCAGCGGGCCGATTTCATCGTGGACGCCGCGCTGGTCTCGCGGCTGCACTGCCGGCTGACCGCGGGCGCTACGGAGCTGGAAGTCGTCGATCTCAAGAGCACCAACGGAACGTTCGTGAATGGCGAGCGGGCGGCGCGCGCCATCCTGAAGCATGGCGACCGTCTCGGCGTTGGCCGGGTCGATTTGATCGTCGAGAAATCAGATTAGGAACGGGTTGGTCTTTCGCTCACGCCCGATCGTCGTCTGGTCGCCGTGGCCGGACCACACGATGGTGTCGTCCGGATAGCGGAACAACACCTCCCGGATTGAACGCAGCAGCGTCTCCAGGTCGCCGCCGGGCAGGTCGGTTCGCCCGATCGAGCCGGCGAACAGCGTGTCTCCGACGAACAGCGTCGCGGCCTCCTCACCGTCCTGGCTGACCGCCAGGCACACGCCGCCGGGGCAGTGTCCCGGTGTGTGGCGCACACGGACGATGTAGCGCCCGAAGCGGAGCGGGCCCTCTCCCTCGTAAAAATGATCGACTGGAGGCTGGGGCTCGACCTTCAATCCGAACATCAGCCCCTGCTGCACCACCTGCTCGTAGAGGAAATTGTCGTCGTGGTGCAACCAGATCGGCACCGCAAGGACTTGCTTGGCCTTCGCCACTCCGGTCACGTGATCCAGATGCGCGTGGGTCAGCAGGATGGCCGTGATCGACAGGCCGTGCCGGGCGACCGCGTCGAGCAGCTGATCGACATCATCGCCAGGGTCGATGACCACACCTTCCCGCGTCTCTTCGCAGCCGAGGACGAAGCCGTTCTTCAAGAAGGGTGGCGCGGCCCGATGCTCGAGGATCATGGCCACAGGTTATCAGCCACAGACCAACACGGACCAACACAGCCACACAGGCCACTGACCAACACACCAACACAGCCACAGACCAACACAGACCAACACAGCCACAGACCAACACAGGCCAACACAGGCTACGACATCCCTTGATACGTCGAAGGAAAGCTGAGCCGATTTTGACGGCGGCTGCGCCTTAGGGAATATGGACGCTGAAGCCGTGGAATTCCGCATGGTCAGGGAGCACACCAGCGTGCTCGCCAACGCTGAGAAACGACTGCTGGTCAGGATGGCCGGGGCGCTGCCGGGGTGGGTCAACTCTGACCACCTGACGTTCCTCGGGGCGGTGGCGATGGCCGGGGTGGGGGCGGCATTCTGGGCAGGCGGCGCCGCCCTGGTGCTGGTCATCCCCCTCCTCGCGCTCAACTGGTTCGGCGACAGCCTGGACGGCACCCTGGCGCGCGTCCGCCGCCAGGAGCGCCCCCGCTACGGCTACTACGTCGATCACGTCCTGGACGCGGTCGGCTTCGCCACGCTGTTCGGCGGGCTCATCCTCGGGGGCCACATGAGTCCGGCGCTCGGTCTCGCCTTCCTGGCCGCCTACTATCTCCTCGTCGTCGAGATCTCGCTCGCCACCCATGCGCGCGGCACGTTCAAGCTGGCGTTCATGAAGGTGGGCCCGACCGAGCTCCGGATCCTGCTTTCCGCCGGCACCCTGCAGATGATGCGGACCGACTGGGTCACCATCCTTGGCCAGCAATGGCTGCTCTTCGACGTGGGGGGCGCGGTGGCGATTGCCGGGTTCCTGGTGGCCTTCATGGTCGGCGCCATCAGGAACGGCGTCGCGCTGTATCAAGAGGAACGGCTGCCACGGACGACGACCACGAAGTTCTCATCCTGAAGAAGACAAAGAGAGTGCATGAGACGTGGGGGCGTTGACGTCGGAGTATGATCGTCTCGTGGCGATTCTGGCATCTGTTGACGATCTCTTCTTCCGTTCAAAGGTCCGCACCACCGCGAAGCATCTCGGTATCGAGATCACATTCGCGGCGACCGCGGAGGAACTCGTCGCGCAGGCGAAGGCGCTGCAGCCCTCGCTGGTGATCTTCGACTTGAACAGCTCGAAGATGGATGCCATCTCCACCATCACCGCGCTGAAGTCGGACGCCGGAACATCACAGCTGCGCGCCATGGCGTTCGCGTCGCACGTCCACACCGAGTTGATTGCCGCCGCCCGCACGGCGGGGGCGGACGAGGTGCTGCCGCGATCGGCGTTCGCCGGCCGGCTGGCCGAGATCCTCCAGGCCGCTGATACCAAACCGGCGCCGTAGTGTCGATCGCGATCGACGACGTGCGCGCGGCGGCGGCGCGGATTCGCGGGCGCGTTGCGAGAACCCCGGTCCGGCGTTCGGAGTGGCTGTCGGCGGCCAGCGGGGCCGACGTTCACCTCAAGCTCGAAGTCGTTCAACCCACCAGTTCGTACAAAATCCGCGGCGCGTTCAACGCCGCGCTGCTGGTGCGGGAGCGGGCCGGCGCCGGCCGTGCACCAAGGCTGGTGACGGCGTCCGCCGGAAACCATGGCCGCGCGCTCGCCTTTGCGGCACGCGCGCTCGACCTGCCGCTGACGGTGTTCATCGCGGCGAACGCGCCGCGCGCCAAGGTGGACGCGATCCGCGCCGCGGGAGCCGAGCTCCGTGAGTGCCGGGACTACGACGAGGCGGAGCGGCAGGCGAAGGCGCATGCGGCGGGCGGGTTGGGACTGTTCATTTCGCCGTACTCGCATCCGGATGTCATCGCCGGCGCGGGCACCATCGGCCTCGAGCTGCTCGAGGATCTGCCGTCGATCGACACCGTGATCGTGCCGATTGGAGGCGGCGGATTGATCAGCGGCATTGCGATCGCGATGAAGGCGTTGTCACCATCCACCCGCGTCGTCGGCGTGGAGGTAGCGGCGTCCTGCCCGTTCACGAAGAGCCTCGCCGCCGGACGTCTGGTCGAGATCGAGGTCGAAGCGTCCCTGGCGGACGGGCTCACCGGCAACCTCGATCCCGATACCGTGA
This sequence comes from Vicinamibacterales bacterium, assembly GCA_046594705.1. GTDB lineage: Bacteria > Acidobacteriota > Vicinamibacteria > Vicinamibacterales > 2-12-FULL-66-21 > JAICSD01. The sequence goes on along the minus strand of JBKJRJ010000331.1, from coordinate 50 downwards.
CGCTCGACATCGTCCGCCGTCTGGTCGACGAAATCCTGGTAGTCGACGAG
>JBKJRJ010000417.1:0-8213 GCA_046594705.1 Vicinamibacterales bacterium | reverse complement strand
CCACTCCCACCCCGTGAAGCCTGCACTGCGCACCAGCGCCTCGAACGCGGCGCGGTTGGGAACCCACCAGGTGTCACCGCGAAGGTGACCGGTGAACAGCGCCAGCGGATCGGGACTTTCGAGCGGATGCACGACAGTGGCGATGATCGCCACCCCGCGCGTGACGTCCCGCAGCCGGCGAAGGGCCATGGCCGGATCGCTCAAATGGATCAGCACGCTGCCGCAGAACACCAGATCGAAGGTCCCGGTCGTCGCAGGAGAAATGTCGTAGACGCTCGTCAGAACTCGCGCGGCCAGGGAACCGCGCGCGCGTTGCGCGAACAGAAACGGTTCGTGCAGGTAGGACTCCGCCTGCGGCGGGGCGAGCTCGGGCTCGTAGTTGGCGCCGAAGTCGTGCGAGGTCCAAGTCGGCAGGTCGGTTGCCGTCACGGCCGCGCCCCGACGCTCCAGCTCGAACGTAAAGAACCCACTGGCCGCGCCGACATCCAGCGCGGTTTTTCCCCGCAGATCCGCCGGCAGTCCGTACGCCTCGAGATACGGCCGATGATCGAAAATGCCCGGCGTCGTGACCCCGCCGGGGAGCTCGACGGTGTGATACCAGATCAGCCGCGCCGCATCCGCCTGCGTGTCCACAACACGAGGGTCGTTCGGCAGCGTGTCCAAGACACGGGGGTCCTTCGGCAGCGTGTCCAAGAGCCGAGTGTAATCCGCCGGCGTGTCGATGTCTTCCGTGACGCCGGGATCCGGCACCTCGACGTCCTCCACAACGTTCGCGCGGACGACAGCCTTCGCGCCGGCTGACGGATCGGCCCGTCGCAACGCGTCGAACAGCCGGCGCGTGAAGATGACCGGGTGCCCGTGGCGTCCCTGATGCACCGCGCGAACGATTGGCGCGCGGGAGACGGCCACGCGGGCCAGCAGCAGCCGCACCGTCGAAACGGTCATCAGCGGCACGTCGACCAGGGTGACCATCGCCCCATCGACGCCCGGCGCCTCGATCGCGTCGAGCCCGGCTATCAGCGACGACAACTGACCCTCGTCGGCGCGGGCGTTCACGACCACGCGGCCGAACCCGGTGCCGGCGATCTCCTCGAGCAGGGACAGGTCTCCGGGACGTACCACGACCACCGCGTCGGAGATGCCACCGTCCCGCAGGGTCTCCAGGATCGCGCGCAGAAAGGTCCGCCCGCCCGCCTCGAGGAGAGCCTTGGGACGCCCCATCCGCGTCGAGGCGCCCGCCGCCAGCACGATCGCCGGAATCATCGCGGCCGATCCTACACGGTCCCTCGATGGGGTGAAATTGTTGACTTTCATGCAGCGATCTCCCTACACTGGCGGCGCTTCAAGCTCAGCGCGGAGCCATCGGGATTTTCCCGGGCGACGCACCGGAGCATCGGAGGACACGGCTCATGCCTACCGGGACGATCGCTCGGCTTCTGATCGACAAGGGATTCGGTTTCATCCGCGACGAAGGCGGGATCGAACACTTCTTCCATCGCAGCTCCGTGCGCGGCGCAGTGTTCGAGCTCCTGCGCGAAGGCCAGCGGGTGGAGTTCACGCCGGAGGAATCGGGCAAGGGCCCCCGCGCCGGAGAGGTTCGGCTGATCGAAAACTGACCCGCGCCCCTCTCTAACCCGGTGCGGTGGCCGACGCCCCGCACCCGGGTCCTTTCCTTGCTGGACCCTGGATCCTGATGCCCACCCGCTCTCGCCTGCGCACTGTCGCGCGCCGGACGATCCTCGCGCTGCTCGTGCTCGCCCTGCTGGCCGTCCCGCTGGGCCTCTCCTACGGCGGGCGCTATCTCCAGCACGAGGATCCGCTGCAGAAGGCCGACGCCATTTTCGTGCTGGCCGGCACTCGCCTGGAACGCCCCCTCGAAGCGATGGAGCTATACCAAGAAGGGTATGCCCCTCTCATCGTCCTCAGCCCCGGCCGTCCCGAGCCAGGCGAGGTCATGCTCCGGGCGCGCGGTGTTCGTTTCCCCAGTGAGGTCGAGCTGGTGCGCGATGCCCTGGTGCAGTCGGGCGTTCCCGCTTCGGCGGTGATGGCCACGGCCGGCTACGTGGACAACACGGCGCAGGAGGCGAACCTGCTTCGGGTGATGGTGATGACCCACCGCTGGCGCCGCGTCATCATCGTCACGTCCAAATACCACACGCGGCGCGTGTCGTACGCATTCGAGCGCGGCCTCGAGGGCACCGGCGCGCAGCCGATCATCCGGGCATCCCGCTACGACCCGTCAGACCCCGCGCGCTGGTGGCGCTATCGGGCGGACGTCCGCTGGGCACTCAGCGAATATCAGAAGCTGCTCGCCTACCGGCTGGGCCTGGGGGGGTGAACACTGGGCCACCTTCGCGTGCCCTACCGGCCGTAGTTCACCCGACTTTGGCATGAGCGAAAGTGTGGCGGAAGCGCCTGGGAGTCGAACCCAGCCCTCCCGCTCAACGCGGGAAGCAACCGATTTTGAAGACCGGGAGGGCCACCGGGCCCCGTTCGCTTCCGTGCTGCCAAAGGACCCTGACCGGAATAGGTTTACCAACTTGGCCGACGATGCATCCCGCCGGACTGCGTTGCTCGTCGCTTCCATACGCCCGGTATGCGCGCTCCTCGCGCCCTAATTATCGAGCAGTTCGAGGAACGCTGCCGTGTCCAACAGATCCGGGAACACGTGGTCCGCCCCGGTCTGACGCAGCTGCTCCACGGTATAGCCGCCGGTCGCCACCGCCACCGGCGTCGCGTGCACGACCCGCGCGCACTCGACGTCGTTCGGAGTGTCGCCGATGACGATGATACGGCCGGGGTCAACCTCGGCGAGCCCGGCCTCGCGCGCGCGCCCGATGGCGACCGGTACAAGGTCGTTGCGATTGGCGGAATCGCCGCCGAAGGCTCCCCAGGGAAAATACTTCCAGAGATCGAAGTATTCCAGCTTGATCCGGGCACCTTCGACGAAGTTGCCGGTCAGCAGACCCAGCGCCACGTCGTCGCGCTGCTGCAGCGCGTCGAGCAGCGGACGGATCCCCGGCATCACCTCTTTTTTCCCGGTCCCCGGCAGCTGAATCTCCTCGGCCAGGTGGGCGGTATAGCGCCGGCCCAGCCGCTCGAGCAGCGGACGATCGAAGGGGACCGAATTGTTGCGCATCACGTCGGCCAGGATGCTCCAGTCCGTCCGGCCGGCGAACTCCACCCCTGCCATGGCGTTATCGTGGCCGACGATGTCGGCGCAGGCGCGGTTCATGGCGCGCCACCCGGCACGGCCGGTCAGCACGAGGGTCCCATCAATATCGAAAAGAATGAGGTACATTACGCGGCGGAGGCAGAGTCATGAGAAAGCATCCAGTGATCATACTTGCGGCGGCGGTCGCGCTGGCGGGCGCCACGGTGGCGGCGCAAAAAGCGTCGTCACCCGCATCCGGCGCCGGCATCGTCCGCGCGCACGCCGACATCAAGGGCGAGGGTATTACCGGCACGGCGGATTTCGTCGAGTCGCAGCAGGGATCGGGCAAGATCGTCAACCTCACGGTGACGGTCTCGGGCCTGAAACCCGGCATGCACGGCATGCACCTGCACGCCGTCGGGAAGTGCGCGCCGGATTTCGCCGCCGCGGGCGGCCACTTCGATCCGGGCCCGGCCGGCAATCCGGATCCTGACGCGAACCACCCGTATCACATGGGTGACATCCCGCAGCTGACCGCGACCGCGAGCGGTACGGCCACGCTGAAGGTTGCCACCACGCGCGTCACGCTGTCTGAAGGCCCGTTGTCGTTGTTCGACGCCGACGGCTCGGCGATCATCGTGCACGGCAATCCGGACCAGGGCATCACGGGCGAGCCGAAGTCGGGCGTCAGTGGTGGCCCGCGGGTGGCCTGCGGGGTGATCGAGAAGAAGTAGTTTAGAAGCCGAAGATCTTCCTTCGAGGCGGCTTCAGCTCTCCCGTCGCCCCCTGCAGCGCGAGACGTCGCGTCGCGGCGGCCGTGGAGAACTCCTCGTCTTCCGAGATGATGAGCGTCGCCAGCGTGCGCAGGCTCGCGACGCTGGCGACCACTTCGCCAAACGCCCGGCTTTCCCCTGAGGCGAATCCGACCGTCGGATGTTCGATGACGAGCACGGAGGGCCCGAGCGCGACGGCGCGCGCCAGATGGGCGCGCGCGCGAATGGCGGCGTCCAGCGCGGCGATCGGCCGGTCCAGCCAGTCCGCGGAGATCCCGACGTCGCGGGCGAGCCGCGCAACCTGGGCGGCGACCTCCGGCGGCACCGGCTCGATGTCGAGCGTGATCGGCATGGCCAGGTTCTGCTGCAGCGTCGCGGCGTCGAGCAGGACCGCGCGGGGACTGACGATGCCGAAGCGGTCGAGCGAGGCGAGCCATGCGTCGCCGTCGGAAATCGACGCGGTGTTCTCCCCCATCACCAGCACCTGCCCCTCATCAGGCACGCTCGCGCCGGTCACCAGGTTGACCAGCACTTCGGCGGCGCCCGCGTCCAGCCCTGACAGCGCCACTCGCTCCGAGGGGCCAATGGACAGATGGTTGATCCGCAACGGCCGGAGTCCGCCGTAGGCGCGCCGCACGTTGAGGAGTTGCAGCGCGGGGACCGAGGCCATCAGCGCCTGCCGGCCGCGGCGGCCAGCTTGTCGAAGTCGTCGCGCGCCAGGGTGACCAGTCCAAGCCGGCCGGCACGATGGCCGCTCGCGCCGTGGTAGTCGGACCCGCCGCTGACCAGGAGTCCGAGGCCGGCGGCCAGCGCGCGGTAGCGCGCCTCGGTGGCGCGGTCGTGGTCGGAGTGGCGCGCTTCGAGCGCGTCGAGCCCGGCGGCGGCGAGCGGGGCAATCAGCGCATCCCGCGCGGTGACGCCGGGATGGGCCAGCGAAGCGACGCCGCCCGCGTCGTGGATGGTCGCAACGACGTCCGCCGGGGTCGTGCCGGCACGCGGTACGTACGCCGCGCCGCCCCACTCGAGGAATCGATCGAACGCCTCGTCTCGGGTTCGCACGTGTCCGGCGGCCAGGAGCGCGGCGGCAACCTGGGGGCGGCCGACGCTCCGCCCGCCTGCCGCGTCGGCCAGTATCGGAGCCACGTCGATCGGACAGCCTAGCGCGGAGAGCCGGTCGGCCATCTCCGCCACGCGGCGCACGCGATCGGCGCGCTGGCGATCGAGGAAGGCCCGGAGCGACCCGGAGGTCGGGTCGATGAAGTAGCCGAGCACGTGGACATCGCGTCCCTCAGCCACGGCGCTGATTTCGATGCCTGGAATGAGCTGGAGCCCGGCATCCCGGGCGACCGCCGCCGCGGCATCGCAGCCGGCGGTGGTGTCGTGATCGGTGATGCTGATGGTGGAAAGGCCCGCGGCGCGGGCCTGGAAAACGAGCTCCGACGGCGTGAGCGTGCCGTCGGAGGCGGTCGTGTGCAGGTGAAGGTCGATCAGCGGCGGTTAGACGCTGAAAGAAGATCCGCAGCCGCAGGTCGACTTGGCGTTCGGGTTCTTGATCGTGAAACCGCCGCCCGTGACGTTGTCGACGAAGTCCACTTCGGCGCCCTTCAGATAACGCGCGCTGATCGGGTCCACCAGCAGCTTGACGCCATTGGTTTCGATGATCGCGTCGGTCGTGGCGTCGCCCTCGCCCTCGTCGATCATGAGGCCGTATTGGAAGCCGGAGCAGCCGCCGCCCTGCACGAACACGCGCAGGCCCGCCTCAGTCTTGTTTTCTTCGGCGAGCAGCTCGGAAATCTTCTCGGCTGCGGTCGGGGTCACATGGATGTTCATTTCTGCCATTCTCCTAAGGTCACCCTTAATTATACACTGGCCCCGTGGCCTACGAACCTGCCCGCGAAGCCGCCCAGGCACTGCTGGATCAACACGTTATTGGACGCATCTGGCGGCGGGAGGTCTCCGTATGGACGTCCGACCCGGCCGGAGAGGCCGCCCGTTCGGTGGCCAATCGGCTGGGGTGGCTCGACGTCCCGGCGGGGATGCAAACAGAGCTCGACCGCGTCGAGGCGCTGGCCGAAAAGCTCCGGCGGGACGGCATCACCACGATGTACTTGCTCGGGATGGGCGGCAGCAGCCTGTGTGCGGAGGTGATGCGGGCGGTCTACGGCTCGCGCGAGGGCTTCCCCAGGGTCGTCGTCATGGATACGACCGACGAGGCGGCCATCACGGCGGTGCTGGCTGCCCTCGAGCCCCGGCGCGCGCTGTTTCTCGTCGCGAGCAAGAGCGGCGGTACGGTCGAACCCGCGTCGATGGAAAAGCTGTTCTGGGAGCGGATGACCGGCTTCCTCGGCGCCGCGGCGGGACAACACTTCATCGCCGTCACGGATCCCGGGACGGAACTGGCCGAACTCGCCCGGACACGCGGCTATCGCCACGTCTTCATCAACCCGCCGGACATTGGCGGCCGATTCTCGGCGCTGTCGCTCTTCGGCCTCGTCCCGGGCGCGATCATGGGCGCCCCCATGCGCGAGATGCTGGCCGGCGCGGTCGACATGGCCGAGGGCTGCCGCCAGGAGAATCATCAGAACCCCGGCCTCCAGCTTGGCGCGTTCATTGGCGCGGCGGCCGCCGCGGGACGCGACAAGCTGACCGTGGCGCTGCCGCCGTCGCTGGCCTCGCTCGGGTTGTGGATCGAGCAGCTCGTCGCCGAGAGCACGGGCAAACACGGCAAGGGTGCTGTGCCGGTGGTCGACGAACCGCTGGGCGAGCCGGCGGCATACGGCGACGACCGCTGCTTCGTCGCACTCTCGACCGATCGCGACGCGCCGGATGATGTGCGCCTTGACGCGCTGGAAGCGGCGGGCCATCCGGTGCTGCGGCTGAGCACGCGGATCGCGGGGCTCGGTGCGGAATTTTTCCGCTGGGAGTTCGCCACCGCAATCGCCGGTGCGATTCTCGGCATCAACCCGTTCGACGAACCCAACGTGTCGGAGGCCAAGGAGCAGACCCGGGCGATCCTGGCGCGGGGGAACTTCAGTGGCGGCACGCCGGTCGCCGCCGGTGGCGGCATCTCGGTGTTCTCGTCGCGTTTTTCCGGCGCGTCGCCCGCCGACGTCATCCGCGCCGCCGTGGCGTCGCTTGGGCCGCGCGACTACGCCGCCTTTCTCTCGTACCTGCCGGCCGACGCCGCACTCGAGGCAGCGGTCGCCGACATCCGCTCCGCCCTGCGCGCGCGCGCCCACGTTGCCAGCACGTTCGGCGTCGGGCCGCGCTACCTGCATTCCACCGGGCAGTACCACAAGGGTGGGCCGAATACGATCGTTGCGTTCGTGATCACGGGCGAGGACGCCACCGAGACTCACATCCCGGATGCGCCGTTCTCGTTCCAGCAGCTCAAACGCGCGCAGGCGGTGGGCGACTACCAGACACTCGAAGCGCACGACCGGCGCACGGTGCGCATCCATTTCGACCGAGGGGTCGATCCGGTGGCGGGGCTGCGGACGCTGTTCCACCCGTAGGGGGATCAGCCGCGCATCGTCTCCAGACGCGCGCCCGAGGCCTCTTCCACATCCTGGTGCAGGCTGTGGCCGTGGGCGTCCATCGTGACCATGGCAGGAAAGTCGGTGACGTCGAGATGCCACATCGCTTCGGGCGTGCCGAACTCCAGCAGCGACACGCCGGCGACCCGATCGATGCAGCGCGCGTAGAACTGCGCCGCGCCCCCGATCGCATTCAAGTAGACCGCCCCTGACTGCTTCAGACCGGCGAGCGTCTTCGCCCCCATTCCGCCCTTGCCGATGACCACCCGCACGCCGTAACGCTGCAGGATCTCGGCCTGGTAGGGCTCCTCGCGAATGCTCGTGGTCGGGCCGGCCGCCGTGACTTTCCAGCCGCCTTCGCCTCGAGGCTGCGGCGAGCCAGCACTGCCTTGGGCTTCCTTCACGACCACCGGGCCGCAGTGGTAGAGCACGCCGCCGCTCAAATCCACCGGCGGCTCGTGCTTCATCAGGTGCGCGTGCACGGCGTCGCGACCGGTGAACATGCGGCCGGAGACGAGGACGACGTCGCCCACCGCGAGAGCGCGGATCTGGTCGTCGGAGATCGGCGCCTGCAGCCGCACTTCCCGGCCGGTGCGCGGGAACCCGGCGGCGAGCTGCTCGGGGGTCAGCATTGGCACCGACGCGGTGTCCTGCTCGCGATAGAGCCACGACGTGATGGCGCCGCTGCGCGCGTCGAGCGTGACCCCGAGCCGGCGGAACGCCCAGCAGTCGTAGGCGATCGAGACGAAG
>JBKJRJ010000287.1:0-14616 GCA_046594705.1 Vicinamibacterales bacterium | reverse complement strand
GGCGCGAGCCTGATCGACATGGGCGACGGCGTACTGCAGGTCGAATTCCACTCCAAGATGAACGCGATCGGCGGCGACACCATCGAGATGCTGCACGCCGGCGTGACAGAGGCGTCGCGCAATTTCGCGGCGATGGTCGTCGGCAACGGTGGCGCGAACTTCTCGGCCGGCGCCAATCTGCTGCTGCTCCTGCTCGAGGCGCAGGAAGGCAACTGGGACGAGGTGGAGCTGATGATCCGCGGCTTTCAGGGCGCCACGATGGCGCTGAAGCATGCGGACGTGCCGGTGGTCGTCGCCCCGGCGGGCCTCACCCTGGGTGGCGGCTGCGAGATCGCGCTGCACGGCACCCGCGTGCAGGCGGCAGCCGAGACCTACATCGGCCTGGTCGAAGTCGGAGTCGGCCTGATCCCCGCGGGCGGCGGCACCAAGGAGATGCTCGCCCGCGCCATGGAATCGCTCCCGGCGACGGCCGATGTCATGCCACAGGTGCAGCGCGTGTTCGAGACCATCGGGTTCGCCAAGGTCGCGACCAGCGGTCCCGACGCGAAGCGGATCGGCTACTTCAGGGACGCGGACGGGGTCACGATGAATCGCGACCGGCTGCTCGCCGACGCCAAGGCGCAGGCGCTGCAGCTCGCGCATGGCTACACCCCCGCGCGTCCCCGCGTTGCGATCCGTGTCGGCGGGGAAGGCGTGCTGGCGACACTCAGGCTGGGCGTGCATCTCGCATGGCGCGCCGGCCACATCAGCGATCACGACGCGGTGATCGGCCGCAAGCTGGCCTGGATCCTGGCCGGCGGAAACCTTCAGCATCCCGGCGCGGTGTCCGAACAGCAGCTGCTGGACCTGGAGCGCGAAGCGTTCCTGAGCTTGTGCGGCGAGCAGAAGACGCTCGAGCGCATCGGCCACACGCTGAAGACCGGCAAGCCGCTGAGGAATTGACGTGTCGCGTCAGAGCCGCAGGGTCGCCGGCATCGCGTTCGACGAAGGGTCGGGCCCTCCGCTCATCCTCGTGCAGCCGCTCCAGGGGCGGTGGCAATGGACCAAGCCGCTGCTCGTGGCTCTGGCGAAGCGAACGCGGGTCATCAGCTACAGCTTGAGCGGCGACATCGGATCGGGGCGGCCGATGAATCCGGCCACGGGCTTCGAGGAGTTCACCGGCCAGCTGCGCGACGTGATGGACGCGGCGGGCGTGACAGCGGCGGCACTATGCGGGATTTCGTTCGGCGGCACGGTCGCGGCGCGCTTCGCCGCGGAGGCTCCGGAGCGGGTTACCGGACTCGTGATCGCCTCGGCGCCCGGACCGGGCTGGCAGCCCAACGCGACGCAGGCGAAATACGTCGCGACGCCGTGGCGGTCGGTGCCGGCGTTCACGGTGGGGACGGTGGGACGGGTGGGACCGGAAATCGTGACCGCCCTGTCGTCGTGGCCGGCACGCGCCGGGTTCGCGATGCGCTACGGTGTGACGGCGGTGTGCTACCCGATGATCCCGTCGCTCATGGCGCAGCGGGTCCGCCTGCTCGAGCGCCTGGACCTGGAATCCGACTGCGCGAGGATCGCGGCGCCGACGCTGGTCGTCACGGGTGAGCCGGCCCTCGACCGGGTCGTTCCCGTGGCCTCGACCAAACGTTACGCCGAGCTGATTCCCGGCGCGCGATACGTGATGATGGAGCGCACAGGACACCTTGGAACGCTGACGCAACCGGAGCGGTTCGCGGCGCTAGTGAGTGAGTTCATCAATGCCAAGCATTCATGATTTGAAGGGACCGGCCGGCCGGCTCGAAGCGTTGCTCGACGCCCACGAAGGGACGCGCAAGGCCGCAGTCGTGTTCGCCCATCCCTTGCCCACGCACGGCGGCACCATGCACACCAAGACCGTCTACCAGGCCACCAAGGGGCTCGTCCGGGCGGGGTGCGCGGTGCTGCGGTTCAACTTTCGCGGCGTCGGCGGCAGCGAGGGGTCCTTCACCGGCGGCGCCGGAGAGCAAGCGGACTACCAGGCGGCCCTGGACTACATGCACGCCCGCTATCCCGGCCTGCCCCTCTGGTCCGCGGGCTTTTCGTTCGGCGCGTGGATTGCGCTCGAGACGGGGGCGGCCGACGCTCGTGTCACGACCCTGATCGGGATCGCGCCGCCGGTCATCAGGGAGGGCTACGACTTCTCCGGAACCCAGCGCTCGACGAAGGCCAAGTTCTTCGTCCAGGGGGAAGCCGACGACATCTGCCCGCTGCAGGATATGTGGAAATTCTACAGCGAGCTGCCGGAGCCGAAGGAGCTGGTGATCATCGACGCCGCCGATCACCTGTTCGACGGGCACACGACCGAAGTGGGCGAGGCGCTCGAGGATTTGTTCAAGGACTTCAATGGCTGACGCCTTCATCGTTGCCGCGGCGCGGACGCCGGTGGGCAAGGCGCCCAACGGCGCGCTCCGCTACGTCCGTCCCGACGAGCTCGCGGCCATCGCGATCGCGGCAGCGCTGCGGCGCGTGCCGGGGCTCGACCTCGCCGAGATCGAGGATGTCATCCTCGGCTGCGCGATGCCCGAGGCCGAGCAGGGATTGAATGTCGCGCGCATCGCCAGCCTTCGCGCCGGCGTCCCGATCACGGCGTCGGCCGTCACGGTGAACCGCTTCTGCTCGTCCGGCCTCCAGGCCATCGCGTATGCCGCCGAGCGGATCATGCTCGGCGCCGCCCACGTCGCGGTCGCCGGCGGCACCGAGTCGATGAGCATGGTGCCGATGGGCGGCAACAAGATCGCCCCCAATCCTGCGCTGGTCGAAAGCTACCCCGACGTCTACCTGACGACGGGGCTCGTCGCCGAGAACCACGTGCGCGACTTCGGGATCTCCCGCGAAGAACAGGACGCCTTCGCCCTGCGCAGCCACCAGAAGGCCGTAGCCGCGATCGACGCCGGACGCTTCGCCGAGGAGCTGGTCCCGGTCCTGCTCGGTGCCAGAGCACTTTCTGCCATACCACCGGCCGGGTCAGCCACCAGCGCGCAACACAACCCCTCGCGATCGTCCTCTGCAGAGGGCATACAACCCGGGGTCAGACCCCGATCCGAGGGTCCGGCGGCCGACCCGGGGTCAGACCCTGGTTTCTCGGTCGACGAGGGGCCGCGACGGGAGACGTCGATCGAGGCGCTCGCGAAACTCAGGGCCGCGTTTCATGCGAAAGGCACCGTAACGGCGGGCAATTCGTCGCAGATGAGCGACGGAGCGGCGGCGGTGGTCGTGATGAGCGGCGAGCGAATGCGGGAGCGGGGTCTGACCCCGCTCGGGCGGTTCGTGGGGTTTGCCACGGCGGGGGTCGAACCGGAGCGGTTCGGCATCGGGCCGGTGCCGGCGGTCCGCAAGGTGCTGCGGCAAACCGGCCTGACGCTCGACCAGATGGACCTGGTGGAGATGAACGAAGCCTTCGCGGCGCAGGTCATCGCCTGCCTGCGCGAGCTGCCGATCGATCCGGACCGCATCAATGTGAACGGGGGCGCGATCGCGCTCGGCCATCCGCTCGGCTGCACGGGGGCCAAGCTGACCGCCACCATCCTCTACGAGATGCGGCGGCGGAACGCGCGCTACGGGCTGGTCACCATGTGCGTAGGCGGCGGCATGGGCGCGGCGGGCATCTTCGAGCGGACCTGACACAGCGCGGAAGCAATCAGGAGAGCTTTCATGACAAGCGGCACATTGACGCAAGGCGGCTCGTGGCTGATCGACGATACGGCGGAGGCTGTGTTCACCCGCGAGCAGCTCAATGACGAGCAGCGAATGATCGGCCAGACCGCCGAAGAATTCATCAACAAGGAAGTCGAGCCCGCGGTCGAACGGCTCGAGCAGAAGGACTGGGCGCTGGCGCGCGCGCTCGGCCGCCGCTGCGGGGAGCTCGGCCTGCTCGCGGCCGATGTACCCGAGGCCTACGGCGGCCTCGACCTCGACAAGGTGTCGTCCGTCGTCGTCGGCGAGGCGGTGGGACGGTCGGCGTCGTTCGCGACGACCTTCGGCGCACAGACGGGGCTGGCGATCACGCCCATCCTGTGCTTCGGCACAGAGGAACAGAAACAGAAGTACCTGCCGAAACTGGTCACGGCCGAGACCATCGGGGCCTATGCGCTCAGCGAGTCGGGCTCCGGTTCCGACGCGCTCGGTGCGCGCGCGAGAGCGACGCGGCTGCCTGATGGCAGCTTCGTGCTGAACGGGGAAAAGATGTGGATCACCAACGGCGGCTTCGCCGACGTGTTCATCGTCTTCGCCAAGGTGGACGGCGACGCCTTCAGCGCCTTCATCGTCGAGCGGGCGTTCGCCGGGGTCAGCACGGGCAAGGAGGAGCACAAGCTCGGCCTGCTGGGGTCCTCGACCACCCCGCTCATCCTGCAGGACGCCAAGGTCCCGGCCGCCAACCTGCTGGGCGAAGTCGGCAAGGGGCACAAGATCGCGTTCAACACGCTCAATTACGGACGACTCAAGCTCGGCGCGATGTGCAGCGGCGGCGCGCGCATGGCGATCGAGGAGTCGGCGCGGTATGCGGCGCAGCGCAAGCAGTTCGGCAAGCCGATCGCCTCGTTCGGCGCCATCCGGCAAAAGCTGGGCGACATGGTGTCGCGCCAGTACGCGGTCGAGGCGATGCTCTACCGCACCACCGGCCTGATCGATGGCATGCTGCGCGACGGCCACGGGCCGGCCCAGATCCTGGCGGCGCTCGAGGAGTTCGCGGTCGAGGCGTCAATCCTCAAGGTCGCCAGCAGCGAGACGCTCGACTTCATCCTCGACGAGAACGTGCAGATCCACGGCGGCAACGGCTTCGTGCGTGACTATCCGGCCGAGCGGCACTACCGCGATGCGCGGGTCAACCGGATCTTCGAGGGCACGAACGAGATCAACCGGCTGCTGATCCCGGGAATGCTGGCGCGCCGCGCGGTCAAAGGCAGCCTGCCGCTGATTCCAGCCGCGAAGAAGCTGATGGACGAGATCATGGCGCCGCCCGCCATGGAGGCCGCGGGGGATGCGCCGCTCGCCACCGAGCGACGAACCGTCACCGCGATGAAGAAGGTTGCGCTGATGGTGCTGGGCACCGCCATGCAGACCTACGGAGCGAAGCTGGCGGACGAGCAGGAGGTCCTGCTCGCGGCCGCGGACATCGCCATCGACACCTACGCGTCAGAGAGCGCGATGCTGCGCGCAGCGCAGGCCGGCGGCGCCCTGCACGAGGCCGCCGCGCGGGTCTTCGTGAACGACGCCGCCACACGGATCGAGGCGTCCGCGAAAACCGCGCTGGCCGCGATGGCCGAGGGCGACACGCTGCGCACGCTGCTGGCGGCGCTGCGGCGGTTGTTGAAGGTGACGCCGATCAATACCGTCGCGCTGCGGCGGCAGCTGGCGGACGCGACGGTGGAGCGCAAGACGTATCCGTTCTGATTGCCGCAGGCCGTCCTGAGGGAAGATAGAGAAATCCCGTCAGGGACAGCTATGAGACTCAACGGATCCATCGCGTGCAAAGGGTTGAGCGGGATCGCCGGCGGCCTTCTCCTGCTGGCCGCCGCCTGCGCGAAACCGGCCGCTTCCTACCCCGCCCAGATTGCTTCGTGGCATGCGGAAAAGGACCTGTTCATGCGCGGGTCTCCGGAGTCTCCGGTGCCTGAGGGTCAGCGCGCGTCGTTCGCGCCGCTGCCCTATTTCACCGTCGATCCCACCTACCGGGTGGCGGCCTCGCTGGCGCCCGCCCCGCCAGGCGCGGCGGTGGAGATGCCGACCTCGACCGGCCAGCGCCGGCAGATGCGACGCGTAGGAACGCTCGGCTTCACGCTCAAGGGACAGCCGCTGTCGCTCGGGGCGTTCGTCGAGGCCGATCAGAAAGACATGCGCCGGCTGTTCGTGCCATTCGGCGACCTGACGAACGGGCCCGAAACATACCCGGGCGGACGCTACCTCGACCTCGAGCGCACGGCGTCCGGCGTCTACGATCTCGACTTCAACCGCGCGTATCACCCGTTCTGCCTGTTCAATGCCTCCTACGATTGTCCCTATCCGCCGCCTGAAAGCCGGTTAAAAGTCCCGATTCGGGCAGGGGAACGGCTGCCGCCGCCTCGCCGCTAAGCGGAAGGCAGCAGGCAGCAGCCAGCTGCCTTGGCGATTTTGCCGTCCTCCCGTGTAGTCTTGGGACAATGGTGATACAAGCGATCGTCTTCGACTTCGACGGCGTCCTCGCCGACTCGGAACCCCTGCATCTGCGCGTCTACCAGGACATCCTCGAGCCGCACGGCGTAGACATCGATCAGGCGACCTATTGCGCGCGGTACCTCGGGTATGACGATGTGGGGGCGTTTCAGAAGATCGCCGAAGATTTCAATCTGCTGCTCGGCGATGAAGAGATCGACCTGCTGATCCAGGAAAAATCCCGCCGCTTCCAGCAGATCGTGTCGAGCGGCAACGTGCTCTACCCGGGAGCGGCGGATCTGATCAGGCGGCTCGGCGCGGCCTGGCCGGTGGGCATCGCGTCGGGCGCGCTGCGCGCGGAAATCGAGCTCATGCTGAAGGGCGCGGGGCTGCTCAACGCGTTCCGCTTCATCGTGGCGTCGGGCGACACCGAGCAGTCGAAGCCCGCGCCCGACCCGTACTTGCGCGCCGCCGAGCTCCACGGCGTCACCGCCGCGGCCTGCGTCGCCATCGAAGACTCGCACTGGGGGCTGCAGTCGGCGCGCGCCGCCGGCATGCGGACGATCGCGGTGACGCACACCTATCCTCGGGACACCCTCACGGAAGCGGACGTGGTCGTGGAGTCGCTCGACGAAATCACCGTTGAGTTGGTGCGGAGGCTGGAAGCGCGAGGTTAGAGGTGAGGCGGGGGAAGCCCAACGCCCAACTCCCAACTCCTAACCCCCAGCGCCCAACGCCCGCCCAGCGCCCAGCGCCCAACGCCTAACGCCCAACGCCCAACTTCTGACCTCCTGCAGAAACGACCCTCCGCGGTCGATACTCCCTGCTGGATGCGTCCGCGTTACAATCGTCCCGTGCCGCTGCCCCTCCTGGCGCGCCTTCCCCAGATCGCCGATGACCTGTTGCGCGCCCTGAAGGAACCAGGCGAGGCGCTGGCCCCGGCGGCGCTGGCGATCGCGGGCGTCGAATACCCAACGCTCGACGCGGGCCCGTACCTCCTCCGTCTCGAACGAATGGGGGAAGCCGCGGCCGGTCGGATCGAGCGGCACGAGGGGGCACCCATCCCGGTGCGCATCGCGACCCTCAATGCCTACCTGTACGAAGAGCTGGGCTTCAGCGGCAATCGCGACCATTACGACGACCCCCGCAACAGCTTCCTGAATGAAGTGCTGGATCGCCGGCTCGGGATTCCGATCAGCCTCGCGGTCGTGTACCTGGAAATCGGACGGCGTGCCGGGCTTCGCCTGGAGGGGGTGAACTTCCCCGGCCATTTCCTCGTGCGCGCGCCGGCGGGCCCGGGCGACATGGAAGACGTCATTGTTGATCCGTTCCATTCGGGGGCGCTGCTCTCCGAGGTGGACTGCCGGCACCTTCTCAGGCAGCACGTCGGCGAGGAGGCCGCTTTCGACCGCGGGCTGCTCGCCACCGCCACCCGCCAGCACATCGTCGTGCGGATGCTGGTGAACCTGAAGCGGCTGTACGTGCGCATGCACTCGTTCCCGCAGGCGCGCGCCATCGCGGATCTGCTGCTCGCGGTCGATCCATCGGCGCTCGCGGAGCTGCGAGACCGCGGTCTCCTCGCGTATCACATGGAGGATTTCGCGGCGGCGCTGAAGGACCTCGAGGCATATCTTCGCCTGATGCCGCGGGGCGACGCCGTTGATGCGGAGCAGCAGGAGGACACGTCCGCGGACGACGAGGACGGGGACGAAACGCCGGTGTCCGAATCCGCGCAGATCTGGGAGCACGTCAAGACGCTCCGACGCCGCGTCGCCGGGTTCAACTGAACCACCCAAAAAGCCTCTTGGATTTTGAATCCAAGTCGTTGAATCCCACTGATAGATTCGGCGGTATCCGGCCGGGTACGCGGATGCGTGTGAAGACCTAACGCATTTAGCCACAACACTTGCAGGCTCGCCTCAAGACTGGACACCCTATACCGAACACTGGTCGGCCATGGCACTCATCCTGCTATTCGCACTGTCACACTTCATCCAGGCACTGGTCGCGCCGCGGGGTGAGCCGGTTCGGGGTTCGCGTGAACTGGTAAGACTGTTCGTTCGTCGGGAGGAGGGAAGGTCGGGCACCGAAAGGGGTCCGGCCTTTTTTATTGGGGCTCCCTTGCACGACGCCACGGCACCTGACGCGAAGGCACCAAGACAGCAAGCCTGCCGTGGTTGGCTGACGGGTTTAGCGTTCTGCCTGGGCAGGGGTCGCCTGCCGGAGGTGGTCGTGGTTGGCGAGGAACCACCGATAGGTCGAGGCGATGCCTTCGGCGAGGGCGGTGCGGTGGTGCCAGCCGAGCGCGTGCAGACGCGTGACGTCCAGCAGCTTGCGCGGCATGCCGTCGGGCTTGGAGGTATCCCAGGCAAGCTCCGCCGCCGGATAGACGATGGCGCGCACCGCTTCGGCCAGCTCGCGGATGCTGAGATCCTCGCCGGTGCCGACGTTGATGTGCATGGCGGCGCTGTAGCGGTCCATCAGGAAGACACAGGCGTCGGCCAGGTCGTCGACGTGCAGCAGTTCCCGCCGCGGCGACCCGGTACCCCAGATGACCACCTCCCGCGCGCCGGCAGCCTTGGCGTCGTGGAACTTCCGGATCATCGCCGGCAGGACGTGCGAGCTGGCGAGGTCGAAGTTGTCGTTGGGACCGTACAGGTTGGTCGGCATCGCGGAGATGAAGTCGTCGCCGTATTGCGTGCGGTAGGCCTGGCACAGCTTGATGCCGGCGATCTTGGCGATGGCGTAGGCTTCGTTGGTCGGCTCGAGCGCGCCGGCCAACAGCTGTTCCTCGGTCATCGGCTGCGGGCAGTCGCGCGGGTAGATGCAGGAGCTCCCGAGGTAGAGCAGCTTTTTTATCCGGTAGTCATGCGCGGCGTGCACGACCGTGGCGTGAATCAGCATGTTGTCGTAGATGAACTCGGCTGGCCGGGTCGAATTCGCCAGGATGCCGCCAACAGTCCCGGCCACGAGATAAACGTATTCGGGCCGATTCGCTTTGAACCAGTAGTTCACGGCCGCCTGGTCGCGCAGATCGAGCTGCTCGCGCGTGGCGGTCAGCAGCGTGATGCCGTGATTGCGCTCCAGCCGCCGCAGCAGGGCGGAACCGACCAGGCCGCGATGTCCGGCGATGAAGATCCGCGGTGTGCCGGTCACTTCACCTCGACGCGTCTGGTGAAGGCGCCGGCAGCGTCCGGGTTCGATTCGATCAACACGAGGGCGCCGTCCCGGTAACTCAGGCGCCGGTCCGGACGGCCGTCACCATCCTCGTCGAAGGTCGTGGTCTTCAGGACCGTGCCCTCGTAGGTTTCCCAGACGTTGACCTTGCCGTCGGCATTGGTGTCCTCTTCCACGCGCGCCAGCGCGCCGGCGGTGTAGTACTCGCGGCGATCGATGGTCTTCTCGTCACCCGTCGTGGAGACCTCGACGCGCTGGACCTGGCCATCCGCGCCCGAATACGCCCACGCATCCGGCTTGCCGTCATCCTTGCGCGAGAAGCCGACCTTGAGCAGCTGCCCAGCCTGGTCGTAGTATTCCCAGCGATCGACCTTGCCGTCTTCGTTGGTGTCGATCCGCGACCGCAACGGGGTGGCGGCGTCCATCTCGGTCCAGGTGTCGATCGTGCCGTTCTTGTTGTGGTCGTAGGTGAGCTGCGTCAGCCTGCCGGTCGTCTTGTCGTAGGTGGGTTTGGTCGTCGCCTTCGCGGGATCGGGCGGCGGGCTCGAGCAGGCAGAGGCCGCGACGAGCGCCATCACCACCGCGCCGGCAAGGCGGGCCATCAACCCTTGCCGATCTCGTCGTAGAGAAAGGCGGACGCGATGATGCCGCCATGGAAGTTGCCGAGATCGAGCTTCTCGTTGGGAGCGTGGGCGTTCTCGTCGGGCAGTCCCACGCCGAAGAGCACCGAGGGCAGGCCCAGGATCTCCTGGAACGTGGCCACCACCGGGATCGAACCTCCCTCGCGGTTGAACACCGGATCCTGGCCGAACCCGAGCTTGATGGCGCGGCCGGCGGCCTGGACGAACTTGTTGTCGAACTCGGTCATCCACGGCTTGCCGCCGTGCATGCGGGTGACCTTCACCTCGACGGTCTTCGGCGCGATCTTCTTGACGTAGGCTTCAAACAGCTGGGCGATCGTGTCGGGGTCCTGATTCGGCACGAGACGCATGCTGACCTTCGCCATCGCCACCGCCGGGATGACGGTCTTGGCGCCGTCTCCGGTGAAGCCGCCGAGCATGCCGTTGACCTCGAAGGTGGGACGGGCCCACACCCGCTCGAGGGTGGAGTAGCCGCTCTCCCCGAACAGCTTCGGCGCACCCAGCTCCTTGGCGTAGCGGCGTTCATTGAACGGCAGCTTGCGCCACTGCTCGCGTTCTTCCTCCTTGAGCTCCCGGACGTCATCATAGAAGCCGGGGATCTTGATGCGGCCGCCGCGATCCTTCATCTGCGCCAGGATCTGCGCGAGCACCATGTTGGGGTTGGCCACCGCGCCGCCGAACGATCCGGAGTGCAGGTCGGACTTGGTGCCGCGCAGGTCGATCTGGAAATAGACGAGACCGCGCAGGCCATAGCAGATCGACGGAATGCCGCGATCGAACATCGGCGAGTCGGAGATGACGACAACGTCGGCCTTCAGTTCGTCCTGGTGGGCCTTGATGAAGTTGTCGAGATTCGCCGACCCGACCTCCTCCTCGCCTTCCAGGATCACGCGAATGTTCACCGGCAGCCGGCCGTTCTGCTTCAGGTGCGCCTCGATCGCCTTGAGGTGCATGAACACCTGCCCCTTGTCGTCGGCCGACCCGCGCGCGTAGATCTCGCCGTCACGGACCGTGGCCTCGAAGGGGGGGGACTCCCACAACTCGAGGGGATCCACCGGCTGCACGTCGTAGTGGCCGTAGAAGAGGATGGTGGGCGCCCCCTCGGCGCCGAGCCAGTCGCCGTAGACGACGGGAAAGCCCGGCGTCTCGATCAAGCGGACGTTCTGCATCCCGATGCGGCGCATCTCGTCGGCGCTCCACTCCGCCGCGCGCCTGACGTCGGGCGCATGTTGGGGGAGGGCGCTGATGCTGGGAATGGCGAGGTACGCCTTCAACTCCTCGACATAGCGGTCGCGGTTGGTATTTATGAAATCGATGACGTTATTCATCAGACCTTCATTCTGCAGTGTAAAGACACCTGAAGCAAACCGCGATGGGCCTCGTGGCGGACCGTCGCGCCCTACCGTGTGACTACTGCTCCACCGGCAGATCCTCTCTGTCGCCCCACTCTTTCCACGATCCCGTGTAGTTGCGAACGCGCGGGTAGCCGAGGAGCCGCAGCGCGAGGTAGCCGTGGGCGGCGCGGTAGCCACCCTGACAGTAGGTGACGACCTCCTTGTCGGGCGTGATGCCCGCGGCCTCGTACATTGCGCGCAGCTCCGGCGCCGGCTTGAAGGCACCGTCGGGACCGAGGTTCCGCGTCCACTCCACGTGCACGGCGCCGGGGATGGCGCCGCCCCGCTTGGCGCGCACGATCGTGCCGCGGTGCTCGCCCTCGCTGCGGGTGTCGAGCAAGACGACGTCGGCGCGGCCGAGCCGTTCCTTCACGTCGCGCCACGTGGCGATCGTCTGCTCCTGCGGCACGCCGGTCCACGAGCTCTTCGGCGGAGCGGCGGCGTCTCGCGACACCTGGAGACCGGCGCTGATCCAGGCGCCGAAGCCGCCGTCGAGAATCTGCACCCGCGGATGGCCGAAGTACTCGAGGAACCAGAACGCGCGGGCCGCCCGGATTCCCGACTGCTCGTCATAGACGACGACCGGGGTCTTGTCGTCCACCCCGCGCAGGTTCAGCAGGTGATCGATCATCCACATGAACGCCTTGAGCGGCGCCGGGTCGGTATCGATCAGCGAAATGCCCCACAGATCGACGTGCACCGCCCCGGGAATGTGTCCCGCGGCGAAGTCCTCCGCAGGACGCAAGTCGAGCACGAGGGGCCGGGCGGCGCCTTGCAGCGCATGCGCGAGCGCCCCAGGGGTCGTCAGCAGATGAGCGTTGGGGTACCCGGTCATCGCGGTGATCGTACCGCAGCCCTGAAGGCCGGCGCTACCTGAGGCTCCCCGGCGGCAGGGCTGATGGCCTGAAGGTCTACGGGCCTTGACCCGGCGCTCTTTACACGGCAAAGTAGTCACGTGGACGTCACCCGGGCGCTCGACCAGATCGCCGAGATCCATCAGCAGATGGCCAAGGGCGAGGTCTATCGCGGTTACCGCTCGCTGCCCGTCGCGGCGTCGGGGCTGATGGGCCTGGCGGCGGCGTGGCTGCAACCGGCCAGCCTCGGCCCCGGCGATCCAATCGGCTTCGTCCTTTACTGGAGCGCGATCGCCGTGGCCGCCGGATTCGTCGGCTCGAGCGAGATTATCTACAACTTTGTCGTGCACGACGAGGCGGCCAGCCGCCGACAGACGGTGAAGGTGGTCGGCCAGTTCCTGCCGAGCGTGGTGGCCGGCGCCGCCATCGCGATCTGCTTCACGCACCTCAGCGCCGCGCTGGTAGCGCTCCTGCCAGGGCTGTGGGCGATGTGTTTCGGGATCGGGACCTTCGCGTCGCGGCCCTACCTTCCGAGGGCGAGCGGATGGATCGCGCTGTTCTACTACGCCGCGGGGTTTACGCTGCTGTGGGTTGCGCGTGGCCCTGAGTCGCTGTCGGGATGGTGGATCGGCGGCGTATTCGGCGCGGGACAGCTGCTCGCCGCGCTGGTGCTGTGGTGGAATCTCGAACGGACGTCGAACTGAACGGTGGAAGACTGTAAATGGCCAAAAAACAATCGCCGCGCGACGAACCGGGACGTTACGCCTACGACGGCCTCGATCGGGTGCTGCACGAGAAAGCCCGGCTCGGCATCATGACCTCGTTGGTGACCCGCCCAGAGGGAGCGGTCTTCAACGAGCTCAAGCGCCTGTGCGCGCTGACCGACGGCAACCTGAGCCGTCACGTGGAGGTGTTGCTGGAGGCCGGGCTGGTCGAGGCCTGGCGAGGCACCGACGGCGGGCGGCCGCAGACGCTCTATCGCCTGTCACAAGAGGGACGCGCGCGCTTCGTGGCGTATCTCGAAGAGCTCGAGCAGGTCGTGCGTGACGCCCTCCCGAAAGCCGTGAAACGCCCCGAACGCGCCCCAGACCTGCCGCCGGGATTCCAGCCCGCGTAGCGCCGGGCCGGCCGGGCCGCGCCGGGCCTTTCAGGCCCGGCTGGCTTTGGGCCTTGAGCCTTGGGCCTTGGGCTTTGGGTGGCTTTGGGAGCGCCGCAGCTTCCTAACGCCTAAAGCCTAAAGCCTACCTGGCGTCGTCCCTCAGCTTCGCGAGATGGGCGCGGACGCTCTCGGCGGCCGCGTCGCTCAGCGACGCCGGCAGCGCCGGGTAGACGCGCCGCACGATGTCATCCACCGTCCGCGCCCCCTCGAGCATCGCCAGCAGGATCTGCTGCTCGCGCATCTGACGGTGGGCGATGTACTCGTCGATCAGTGCCGACGGGTCGTCGACGATGGGACCGTGGCCGGGAAGCAGGCGGCGCGGCGCGAGCTCGCGCACCAGCCGAAGCGATGCCAGGTAGGCGCGCAGGTCACCGCCCTTCCGCGCGGGAATGACGATGGTGCCTCCCTTTCGTGCGAGATCGCCGCAATAGAGATCACCGCTCTCCCGATCGAAGAAACAGAGGTGATCCGGCGAGTGACCCGGCGTGGGAATGATTTCGAGCAGCCCGTCGCCGGCGGGAACCGGTGCACCGGCCGACTCCACCATGACGAGTCCAGGCCAGCGGTCGCGCAGGGCCGGCAACCCCTTCACGTGATCGGGGTGCCAGTGGGTAATGAGCACGCGCGCCAGCGGCGCGCCGTTCAACGCCGTTGCCACCGCCTCCACGTGTTCCGCGTTTCCGACGCCGGCGTCAATCAGAGCGGGCGCGCCGCCGGTCAACAGCCACGTGTTGTTCCCGGTTGGCCCGGTCCATTCGGATGGATTCCCCGCGGCGATCAGGATGGATGTCATCGGTCAGAAAAAGTACTTCAGCCGCAGATATACGAAGTCGCTGTCGGCGAACCGGCTGATGGTGTCGGGACCCGCCCCGGCGAACCAACCGAGCGACCCCTCCAGTTTGAGGTTGTCGCGCAGGCTCACCGTCGCGATGCCGCGCGCAAAGCCCGAGCGGTTGTTTGGATTGTAGACGCCGAACACGCGCCCCTCGTACTTCTGGCGCGCGAACGAACGATCCGCCGACACCAGGAGCGACACGTCGGTACGGTCAAGGGCGATGCTGTCGAAGCCCTGGTCGGGCGCCTCCCGGTGGACGACGACCTGCCCGCTGACGCGATACGCCCCTGCCTTTCGATCCAGCGCCGCGCCCGCGTCGAACGACCGGCCCGCAATGGCCACCGGCCGATCCAACGCCTGGAACACGTCGCGCGGAAACACGGCGACCTCGCCACGCACGACCCAC
>JBKJRJ010000334.1:0-3389 GCA_046594705.1 Vicinamibacterales bacterium | reverse complement strand
GCCGCCGACCTCAAAACCCGGGGGGAGTAGCGAGCTATTCGGGTTGCCACCCGAGCGTGACTGATTGCACCAGCACCTGCCCGCGTTTCGGAGCGAGCGAGACGGTCTCGATCGCCGACGCCGCGGCATCGTGGCGAGCCGCGATCTCTTTGGTGGCCTCCTCGATCGCGGCGTCCATGTCCGCGAGCGCTTGGCGCGCCACCTCGACATTCTCGCCAGCCCGCTTCACGTCATCCTGCTCTTTTGATGCGCGCCCGACGCCGCGCGCCGCGGTGGTGGCGCGCCCCAGCGTGCTCATGCTGAGGGTCTTGCGGCCGAACAGCGCGCCCAGCACGGTCGCGCCCATCGACACGGCCGTCTGCACCTTGGCGGCCGAGGCCTGTTCCTGCTCGCGCGTGACGCTCTGCGCGGCCCGCCGCACCTTCTCCTCGAGCCGGGCGCGCTTCTCGGCGTAGCGGCGCCTGAGGAGGTCGACCTCGGCGTCGCGCGCTTCGCGCTGCGCGTCCTGCGCGCGGATGCGGAAGTCCCGCTCGCTCTCTCCGGCGCGGGAAGTCAGCTTCAGTCCGGCATGCCGGTAGAGATCGAGGGTCTGCGAGGCCGTCACCCAGGCGACGAAGGATTTCTGCCACGCCATGTAGCTCTTCGCCGCGGCGGCGGCCTTCGGCAGCGCCTCGAACGTAGCCCCCTTGGCCGGCTCGGTCTCGAGATCGGACGCGGCGAACGCCAGCAACTCCGCCTGCGCCCAATCCACCGGCACCGCTCCGCCGCCGATCGGGGCGACGGCGACGAGGTCGCGGGTTTCGCTGATCTTGAGTTTCGCGTCCGCAAACGACACGCGCGCCACGCCAAGCGCGACCGGCGTGTAGTGCGGACCGCTGCTCGGCGCAGGTGCATCGACCGTGCTCAGGACAGGCAGGAAATACTGCTGAATGCCAGGCGCCAACACCGGCGGCGAACCGGCGTGGCTTCCGGAGTGGCTTGGTGGGACTGGCGCAGCGGACGGAGCTGGCGGTGCCACCGGAGCGGAGCGCTCCGCGCCCTCACTGACGCCCCGCTTCGGCGCCATGAGCGCGCGGATCTGATCCCGCGACAGCGGCCCGCGCAGGTAGGACATCGCCCAGCGGCTCTGGAACGTGATCGGCCCTCCAGCGTGGACGTCGTGAAGCAGGAACACGCGCTTGGCCAGGGCCGAGAGTGCCTGGTCGGCCGCCTGGCGATCGAGTGAGCCGCCCGCTGCCCCTTCCAGGCCGTCGAGCACCCGAGCCTTGTCCTGCTCGGTCTGCAGGCGCCCGAGGAACCAGGTGCCGGTGTTGCCCAGGCCCTTGTAATCCAGGTCGACGGTGTTCTGCGTCGCCAGCACCACGCCCATGCCGAACGCCCGGCCCTGCTTGAGGAGCGTCAGGAGCGGCGCCTTCGCCGGCGGATTCGCGACCGGCGGAAAATAGCCGGCGATCTCATCCATGTAGACGATGGCGCGCAGGCTGCTGGTGCCGCTTTGCCGTCGCATCCACGCGACAATCTCGTTCAAGAGCAGCGCGACGAAGAACATCCGGTGCGCTTCGTCCAGATGCGCGATCGAGATGATCGACACGCGCGGCTTGCCCGCCGGCCCGTAGAGCAGGCGCCCGGCGTCGAGCGGTTCCCCTTCGAGCCACTGCTCGAAGCCGGGCGAGGCCAGAACGGCGTTCAGTTTCGTGGCCAGGCCGAAGCGATCCTTTGACGGATAAAACGCCTCGACGTCGAGGACGCCGACCCGGTCGAACGGCGGGGACTGCACGCCCTGTATGACGCCGGCGAGATCGAGGCCGCGGCCCGCTTTCCAGTGGTGCGCCAGCAGCGCGGACAGGAAGGTGTGCTCGCGGCCGCGCACCTCCGCAGCCGCACCGGCCAGCGTCAGCAATCCCATGGCGGTGGTGGCGGCGCGATCCGACATGCCCTCGTCATCGGCGCCCGCCGCCTGCGCTGCAGGCGAAGGCGCCCCGAACGACGACATGATCGACAGCGGCAGCCCGCTACGGCTCCCGGGCGTGTAGATGGCGAAGTCCGCCGCGGCGCGCAGCCGCTCGATACGGGCGCCGTCCTGCCCCCACTCCGCCAGCCCGTTCTTCCACATGTCGGCCTGCTGCGCGGCGTAGGCGTCGGGTGCCAGACCGGCGCGGCGCGCCTCCTCCTCGTCAATCCACGGACGGAAGTCGTCCCCGGCAAGCCGCGGAAACGTCAGCAGCAGGTTCGACAGGTCCCCCTTGGGATCGATGGCGATCGTGGGCACGCCGTCGATCGCCGCCTCTTCGATCAGCGACAGGCACAGGCCGGTCTTGCCACTGCCGGTCATGCCGACACAGAGCGCGTGGGTGACGAGGTGTCGCGAATCGTAGAGCACGGGGGCGCCGAGCGCCTTGCCGGATGCATCGCTTTCGCGGCCGAGGTAGAAGACACCGAGTTTTTCGAAATCTGCCATGGCAATCCTGGAATCAGGGAATCGGGCCATCATTCATCGGGACTGCGTCCAGTGCTGAACGGGCACCGACAGCAGCCAGTATCTCCGGCGCAGGGCAATCACTTCGGGCGCATAGTCGGGCTTGCCGATGTAGCCGTCGAGAAACCTGCCTTTCAGCCGGCGGATTTCATAGCGATACAAGTCGCTCAACGCGTCACGGACGAAGGCCGGGTCGGTGGCCTTGCCGGGCAGCAGGCCATGCCCCGCGAGCGCGTCAAGAGCCTCCCGCGCGTAGTCGTAACGCACCCTCGACAAAGTTACCCGATCCCGCGGCCCGGCACGGGATGAAATCCCCGGATCCGGTATCATCCTGTGGTCTTCGGAGTCCAGGAGGTCTAATGGCAGATGAACGGGACGGGCAGGCGGACGACATGTTGACGCGATCGGCCGAGATCGTCGGCGGTGCGATGGGCACGGTAGTGAACACGGCCTCTCAGGCGGCGGCCGCGGCGGCCCGGCTGGGAAACCAGGCGGCCGGCACCGCCGCGAAGACGACGGCGTCGGCCTCGAGGGCTGCCTCTGGGGCAATCGAACGCACCATTCCGGCGGCGACCCGCCGCGCGGTCAAGCGCACCGTGAAGCGGGTCGTCAAGGCCGCCCGGCGGCAGGTGAAGGCGACGACGAGGCGCGCCGTGAAGCTGGCGGCTGGCAGCAAGAAGCGCGCGCCCGCCAAGAAGGCCGCCGGCGCGAAAAAGGGAGCGGTGAAAAAGGGAGCGGTGAAAAAAACCAAAGCCGCTTCGAAAGGGAAACGCGCCGCGACAAAGAAGCAGCGACGCTAACGACAAGGCAGACGGTAAAAGAAGGTAGAAGGTAGAAGGCAGAAGGCAGACCGGACCGTCTGCCGTTTGCCGTCTACCTTACCGTCTGCCTTCCTTCTCGCCGGCGAGGTAGA
>JBKJRJ010000172.1:0-3028 GCA_046594705.1 Vicinamibacterales bacterium | reverse complement strand
CTCGATCATGTGGGGCGGCGTTTTGAAGCCGAAGGTGATGGGATCGCCGATATTGAGGTAGCGGACTCTGGTGCCCGCGGCCTCGACCTTCCGGGCCTCCGCGACGATGTTGCGGATGGCGTAGACGAAGCCGCCAACGCGGCGCGCGACGGGAATCGCGACAGTCGTGCCCATGTGAAAAGTTTATCAGAGGGCACTATGTAAAAACGCCGCGCCTCCAAGCCCCCAAAAAGCGTAACTTTTACTCGCTTTTGCCTACTGAGAAGCCCTTCCATTACGCGTCTGTATCCGTAAATACAAATCTGGCAACGGGTTAGCGATGTGGCAGGACCCTTGGACTACAGCGGATCGTGAAGATGACCCGCGGAGCCCTGACCTCAGCCTTTGCGCTGATGCTCGTGTGGGTGCCGCTCAGCGCCAGGCCGCAGGACGTGTCCCCTCAAACGTCCCAGGCCACGTTCCGGTCGGCGGCGGATGTCGTCTCAGTCGCCGCGTTGGTGCGTGACAAGCGCGGCCGTTTTGCCACGGGACTGACGAAAGAGGATTTCGTCGTCCGCGACGGCGGCAAGGCACGCGAGATTCTCCAGTTCCGCGCCGACTCCAACGCGCCGGTCCGGGTGGCGCTGCTGTTCGACGTCAGCGGGAGCATGCGACTGGCGGATCGCATGGAATCGGCCCGGCAGGCGGCGCGGCACGTGCTGGGGGCGCTGCGGCTGGGCAGCGAGGCAGACGAAGCGGCGGTGTTCAGTTTCGACATGAACCTGCAGTCGCTGCAGCCGTTCACGGTGGACTCCGGGGCGATCGAGTCAGCGCTCTCGCGGGTCACCCCCTACGGGCAGACTTCCTTGTATGACGCGATTGCGCAGACCTCGCGCCGCGTCGCCGACACCAGGCCGGGCGATCCGCATCGCCGCGCGGTCGTGGTGTTTACCGACGGCGTCGACACCAGCAGCGAGTTGACGCCGGAACAGGTCTCCGCGATCGCCAGCGCGATCGACGTGCCCGTCTATGTCTTGACGGTCATGTCGCCCAGCGACCACGAAGACCGTGGCGCGCCGCGCGCCGCGCCGGAGGGAGATCTGCGCACGCTGGCGCAGTGGACCGGAGGCGACTTGTTCGTGACGAGCGCGCCCGCGCACGAGAGCGTTGCGGCGCGGCGAATCGTCGACGAACTGCGCCACCAGTACGTGCTGGCGTTCCAGGCGTCGTCGGCCGCTGGCTGGCACGCCCTGGACGTCACGACACGCGATCGGGATTTGACCGTGCGCGCGCGGCGTGGCTATGCCGCGGGGACTCGCGCCCGGAGCGATGACTAAAACTCTTTAAGGAGACTGCGATGAAAAAATTCCTTTCGGCGATAGTGATTTCGGCGATTGCGCTCGGCGGCACCAGCGCCTGCGCGACCAAGAAGATGGTCAAACAGCGCGTGGGCGAGGTGGACAGCAAGGTCGACACCCTCTCGAAGTCGGTCGAGGAGAACCAGGAGCGCACCCGCACGAACGAGGGGCGCATCGGCGAGGTGGATCAGAAGGCGCAGGCCGCTGATCAGCGCGCCTCCGCGGCGGCCTCACGCGCCGACGAGGCCTACGGCGCGGCCGGCAAGGTCAACGCGCGGGCGGATGCCATCGAAGCGGCGTCGAAGCGCCTGGTCTACGAAGTCGTGCTGAGCGAGGACAAGGGCGGCTTCAAGTTCGGCCAGTCGAAGATCCCGGCCGAGATGCAGACCCAGATCGACGAGCTCGTGGCCCAGCTGAAGGCGAACCCCAACGGCGGCTACATCGAGATCGAAGGGCACACGGACAACGTCGGCAATCCGCTCGCCAACGAGAAGATCGGGCTCGATCGGGCCGAGGCGGTGAAGCGGTATCTCTACGAGAGCCAGCAGATTCCGCTGCACAAGATGAACGTGATCAGCTACGGCGAAACCAAGCCGATCGCGCCGAACAAGACCAAGGCCGGCCGCACCCAGAACCGCCGCGTCGTGATCAAGGTGTTGGCGTAGTTTCGGAACTCTTTACTCATGGTTGGTGGTAGTGAATTGGGTTACTACCACTAACCACTAACTGACTTCCCCGGGTCGTCGCGCCGGATCGGGGACGGAATCGCAGGAGACCGCCCGGAATTCTCCGGGTGGTCCATCGATCAACGTCAGCACTTTCGCAGGGTGCTTTGCGTTCCGTCCTCGTTCCGGCGCCACGACCTGGGGAGTTGGCGCCTCGCTCTCCTCCCCTTCTCCACCCCCCACCCTTCCCCTCGCTCCCGCTTTCTATCGCTTTACGATGGTGCACTTTGCGGGAGGGGCACGGCCGCTGTCCGCCCGCCGTCCAGGCGCGGCCGGGACCGCAGCTGTGCGACGGGACTTGCCAGCAGGCGCCTCCCCTCCTACGATGGCTCCACGTACGGCGGGGCCGCCTCCTTTCGTGAGCAGACCCCTCGTGCCGACGCGGATCACGCAGACTCGGCAACATCTGGGAGGAACTATGCTTCGCGCATTCAGCCGGGCGCTGGCCGCCGCGCTACTCGCCGCCGTGTCGGTGAGCGCCGCCGACGGCCCCGCCATCAAGTTCACCGACGTCAAACTGAAGAACGGCCTCAGGGTCATCATCTCGGAAGACCACACGGCGCCCACCTTCTCGGTGGCGGTGAACTACTTCGTCGGCTCCGCCGATGAGAAGGCGCGCCGCACCGGCTTCGCCCATCTCTTCGAACACATGATGTTCAAGGGCTCCGAGAACGTCGGGCCGGGCGAACACCCGGCGCTGGTCTTCAGCAACGGCGGGAACATGAACGGCACCACCAACAACGACCGCACGCTCTACTACGAGACGCTGCCGGCCAACCAGATTGAGCTCGCGATCTTCCTCGAGGCGGACCGCATGCGGTCGCTCGACATCAACAAGCTGAATCTCGACAACCAGAAGGGCGCGGTGCAGGAAGAGCGCCGGCTCCGCGTCGACAACCAGCCCTACGGCCAGACGTTCGAAAAGACCGGCGAGCAGGCCTACGACAACCCCGCCTACAAGCACTC
>JBKJRJ010000122.1:0-3647 GCA_046594705.1 Vicinamibacterales bacterium | reverse complement strand
GGCTCAAGTCCCCCCGGGTGCTGCTCGCATGGGACGCCCCGGCGTCGTCGCTGTCCGCAGGCTGGGCGCGGTATGTCCTCGAGCAGCGGTACGGTCAGCGTGTCTCCGTGGTGCGCGGCTCCACGCTCCAGAACTTCGACATGAAGGACTACGACGTACTCGTGCTGCCGTCAGGCAGCTACGCGTTCAGCGATGATGCGCTGCGCCGGCTGAAAGACTGGATCAGAAATGGCGGCACGCTGATCACGCTCGCCGACGCGTCGCGCTGGGCCGCGCGCGACCGGATCGGCCTGCTGTCGACCGACACCCTGCTGCGCGATGGGTCTCCCGAGCGCGACGCACCGGAGGGAGCGGCGGCAACCGCCGTCACAGGCGCCGCGGGCGCCAAACCCGATCTGACCAAGCCGTTCGATTTCGACAAGGCGATCCAGCCCGAACGGGAACGGCCGGAACACCTGGCCGGCGCAATGCTTCGTGTCACGCTCAATCCCTATCACTGGCTGACGGCCGGACTCGACGGCGACATTCAGACTGTCTACGAGGGCGCGCGGGTGTTCGCGCCGCTGAAGCTCGATGCCGGCGTCAACGTCGGATCGTATGCGCCGGCCGATCGGCTGGTCGCCGCCGGGCTGGTCTGGAAAGAAGCGCAGCCGCTCCTCGCCGAGCGTGCGTTCCTGATGCACCAGCCGCTCGGCCGCGGCCACGTGATCGCCTTCGCGGAGGATCCCAACTACCGCGCCTACTCCGAGGCGACGCAACTGCTGTTCATCAACGCGGTCCTGCTCGGCGTGGC
This sequence comes from Vicinamibacterales bacterium, assembly GCA_046594705.1. Lineage (GTDB taxonomy): Bacteria > Acidobacteriota > Vicinamibacteria > Vicinamibacterales > 2-12-FULL-66-21 > JAICSD01. The sequence continues at coordinate 2,854 of JBKJRJ010000122.1, read as the reverse complement.
GCACTGATCTTATCCGAGGGGCTTCGCCCTCGGACTCCCCGACACGCGCTGGCGCGCTCCGTTCGCGTGGCTCACTCGCGGCCGCTCGTTCGCTGACGCCGGTCAGCCGCGTCGCGGTTTGTGAGATACGTTCTAGTAGGGGCGGTGCGCGAACCGCCTATCCCCTATTCGTCTCTTAACGCGACGAGCGGATCGACACGGGTCGCGCGACGCGCGGGCAGGTAGCACGCGAGCAGCGCAACACTCACCAGCAGCGTTGGCGCCGCGGCGAAACTGACCGGGTCGAGCGGCGTGACGCCAAACAGCATCGAGCGGACGGCCCGCGTCGCGGCGAGTGCCGCCAGCATCCCCGCGCCGGCGCCAAGAACGACCGGCACCATTCCCTCCCGCAGGATCAGCCGCAGCACGTCCGCGGCGCGCGCGCCCAGCGCCATCCGAATGCCGATTTCGCGCGTGCGCTGCGCGACGAGGTGTGCGACCACTCCGTAAATTCCCACAGCCGCGAGACCCAGCGCCAGTAACGCAAAACCGCCGAACAGCAGCAGGTTGAAACGGGGCCGTGAGAGCGCGCCCGACACCACGTCCTGCATGGTCCGCGTGCGGAGGACCATGAGCTGGGGATCGAAGACCCGAAGGCGCGCGCGCATCGTATCCGCCATGGATTCTGGAGATAGGGTCGTTCGTAGCGCGATCGTCGGCCTGAACACTCCGGGGTGCTGCCCGTGCGGCAGGAAAATCGCCGGCTGGCCCGCCGCGGACACCTGGTGCGCGCGCACGTCGGCGACGACGCCGACGATGCCGCGCGACGAAGAGAACGTCTGATCGTCGAAGACGACGACCGAGCGGCCGATCGGATCCTGGCCGGCAAAATACCGCGCCGCCATCGCGCTGTTGACGATGGCGACCCCAACGGGCCGTGGCCCCTCCGGATTGGTCAGCTGTTCCTGCGTGAAGCGATCCGCGTCGGTGAATCGGCGGCCGCGGACCAGCGGGATGCCCATCGCCTCGAAATAGCCGGGCGTCACGATGCTGATATCCGCCCGCCATTGGTCGCGCGCGGAGACGGGCGGACGGACCCCCGACGCACCCGCGGCGTCGGCGCGCCACATGCTGCCCAGGGCCGCGTTTCCGGTCAGCGGCAGATCGGTCATCACGCCCGCGGCCTCGACTCCCGTCACACTGCGGACGGTCGCAAGCATTTCGTCGACGTGTTGCTGCAGAAGGAACCAGGGCCGGGTTGGCGGACCTGCCGGAACGAATCGGCCGACCGGCCATCGCGTCTCCACGATGAGGACGCGTTCTGCCTGGAAGCCGAGGTCCACGCCGTGGAGCTTCACGAAGCTCCGCACCAGGAGCATCGCCGTCGTGAGCAGCAGGACGACGACGGCGACCTCTCCGGCGATGAGAAGCCGCCTGACACGCGCACTCCCACCCGCGACGGCCCGCCCCTGCGGCCTGAAGCTGCAGTGTTCCGCCGCATGCGACGCCTGGAGCGCCGGCGCCATCCCGGTGGCGACCGCGCTGACTACCCCAACGCCTATCGCAAACAGCAACAGCACTCCGTTCATGCCCGCTTCGTCGAGACGCGGCTCCGGGGGGGCCATGCGGACCAGCAGGCGGGTGCCCCAGTGGCCGACCGCGACGCCGGCGCCCGTGCCGAACGCCGCCAGGACAAGTGCCTCGGTAAAACACTGACGTAAGAGCCGCCGCGTACCCGCGCCGAGCGCGATCCGAACGGCCATCTCTTGGCGCCGTCCCGTCGCACGGGCCAGCAACAGGTTCGCCACATTGGCGCATGCGATCAGAAGGACGCCGCCGACGGCCCCCAGCAACACGGCGAGGGCCCCCTTGTTGAGCCGAACCAGTGAGTCCGCGAGCGGCTCGACATCCGCGGTCCATCCCGCGTTGCTGCGCGGCTGATCCGCTTCGATGTGGGAGGAGATGGTGACGAGCTCCGCTCGCGCATCCGCGAGCGAGGCGCCGCGCGCAAGACGGGCAATCGGCTGCTCGTATCGCGTCTGCCGTTCTCCCGGTGAAATGGGTCGCAGGAAGGCACGATTGGTCCACGCCTCGGCCTTCTCCGGAAACGCGAAACCGCGGGGCATCACTCCGATGACGTGCAGCGGCACCCGGCCCTCGACCCGAACCACCTGGCCGACGACATCAGGGCTGCCGCCAAACCGCCTGTGCCACAGCCCATGGCTGAGAATGACCTCTCCTCTGTCGCCAAAGGGCTTCTCCTGTTCCGCTTCAGCCCTGAAGGTGCGCCCGAGGATCGGCGTGACGCCCAGGATGGAAAACAGCGAGGGAGACACCGCGCTCGAGACCACCACCTCGTTCTGATCGTTGAACGACCACAACGCTTCGCCGCGGGTATAGACGGCAAGGCTCTCGAGCGTGTGACTGCGCGCGCGCCAGTCGACGAAGGTCCCCGGCGACACGTCGCCGCGATCGATGCCTTGCGTGGGGTTACGCTCGTACAGGCGCACGAGCCGCTCCGGCTCGGGGTAGGGGAGCGGTTTCAGGATAACGGCATAGATAACGGAGAACACCGCCGTATTGGCGCCGATACCCAGCGCCAGCGCCAGAATGGCGCTGGCCGCGAACCCGGGAGACCGGCGCAGCGTGCGCAGCGCGTACCGTAGGTCGTTGAGCATCTGCCCTTCTTCCGCCTAAAGGCGGAACCTACAGAACCAACTGCGTTCCGCCTAAAGGCGGAACCTACACGATCTGAGTTGCGGATCCGCGTGTTCCGTGCGTTCCGGCTGAAGAGATCCTTGCGTTCCGTCCGCTCCGTGGCTGAAGAACTCCGCGCGTTCCGTGCGTTCCGCGGCTGAAGCAATCCCTGCCGCCC
>JBKJRJ010000024.1:0-10048 GCA_046594705.1 Vicinamibacterales bacterium | reverse complement strand
TGATGTGGCGCTGGCTGGGACTCCCCGTTCAGGCCTCGGCCCAGGCGCCGGCGCTCGATCGCATCACGCTACTCGTCCACATCCTGATGGCGGTCCTGTTCATCGGCTGGAGCGTCTATCTCGTCTACGTGCTTGCCAGGTTCCGCCGGCGCCGTCAGCCCGTCGCGGACTACAACGGGGCGCGCGGCCACTGGTCCACGTGGACGGAAGTCGGCGTCGCCGTCGTCGAGCTGCTGCTGCTCGCGGCCTTCTCGATCCCGGCATGGGCGTCGCGGGTCAATCCGCCGGCCGCCGACGCGTTGATCGTGCGCGTGACGGCGCAGCAGTTTTCATGGACCATCCATTACCCCGGGCCCGACGGCCAGTTCGGACGGGTGGACACGGCCCTCGTGACCCCCGAGAATCCATCCGGCCTCGACCGGCGGTCTCCGAACGGGACGGACGACGTGGTGAGCGTCAACCAGATGCACCTGCCGATCGACCGGGCGGTCATCGTCCAGCTCACCGCGCGTGACGTGATTCACAGCTTCGGCGTGCCGGCGATGCGCGTCAAGCAGGACGCCATCCCCGGCATGATGATCCCGGTCTGGTTCACGCCGACGCTGGCCGGGTCGTTCGACATTGCCTGCTCGCAGCTGTGCGGCCTCGGCCACTACCGCATGCGCGGCGTCATCACCGTCGAGCCCCGCGAACAATTCGAATCCTGGCTGGCCGTCACACGCTGATCCCGATGGACAACTACCTCTCGGACGCGGCGCACTTTCCCGGCGGGCATGCCGCCGGGATTGCCGTGCCCCGCTCGATCGCCGAGATTCCCGCTATCATCCGCGGCGCCGCGACGGTGCTCCCGATCGGCGCACAGTCGTCGCTGACCGGCGGGGCGACGCCGATGGGCGACGTGGTGCTCTCGACCGAGAAGCTGACTCGCGTGATCGAGGTCACGTCCTCGCACATCCGCGTCGAGGCGGGCGTCTCGGTCGCGGTCATCCAGGACGCGCTGGCGGCGCACGGGGCATGGTTTCCGCCGACGCCGACGTTCACGGGCGCGCTGGCCGGCGGGATCGTCGCCACCAACGCAGCCGGCGCCGCGACCTTCAGGCATGGACCGGTGCGCCCATGGGTCCAGGAACTGACGGTGGTGCTCGCCGACGGATTCGAACTGACGGTGCGCCGCGGCGAGCGGCGCGCGGACGGCCACCTGCTGACGGTGCCGACGACGCGCGGCGCGGTCAAGGTGCCCGTCCCCACCTACCGGATGCCCGACGTCGTCAAGCGCTCCGCGGGCTATCACGCGGCACCGGAGATGGACCTGATCGACCTCTTCATCGGCTCCGAGGGAACGCTCGGGGTGATCACGACCGTGACGTTCCGGGCGTTGGCGCCAATCCCGACGACCGCGCTGGCGCTGGTGCCCTGTCGATCGGAGGACGAGGCCATCGCTCTGGTGGCGGACCTGCGCCGCGAGCCGGCGGTCGCGGCGATCGAGCACATGGACCGCCGCTGCCTGGAGATTCTGCACGAGGACGGTGCGGATCGCCGGCATGACGTGCGATTCCCCGCCGGCAGCGCGCTGGCGCTGCTGGTACAGCTCGAGCTGCCGCCGGGCACGACCGAGGCCGACGCCTACAGTCAAATCGAAGCGTCGCTGACGGCGGCATCGCCCGACACGGCGATGGCTCGCGTGTGCCGGCTGCTGAGCACGCACGGCGTGTTCGACGACACCGAGATGGCGATGCCGGGCAACGCGCGACGCGCCGAGCAGTTGATTGCGCTGCGCGAGGCCGTCCCCGCCGGCGTCAACCAGCGCGTCGGCCGCGCGCAGCACGACATCGACCCGCGCATCGCGAAGACGGCCGCCGACATGATTGTGCCGTTCGAGCGCTTCGGCGAAATGATGGCGATCTATCGCGACGGCTACGCGTCACGCGGTCTGGACTTCGCCGTGTGGGGCCACATCTCCGACGGCAACGTGCACCCGAACGTCCTGCCGCGATCGTACGAGGACGTCGAGCGTGGCAAGGACGCGATCCGTTTCTTCGGCGAGCAGGTGGCGCGGCTCGGCGGCTGCCCGCTGGCCGAACACGGCGTCGGCCGGAACCCGGTCAAGCAGGCGCTGTTGCGCGGTCTCTACGGCGATGGCGGCATCGAGGCCATGCGGGCAGTGAAGTACGCGCTCGATCCCGGGTGGAAGCTCGCGCCCGGCGTGATTTTCTCCAGGATGTAGCGCTCCCGATTACCGGCCCGAAAACGGTGACCGTCACCGTTTCCCCAGGCGTCACGAACGGGGCGTCACGAACGGTGACGGCGTCACGAACGGTGACTGTCACCGTTTCTTTCACTCTGATCGTCACCGTTTCCCCAGGCGTCACGAACGGTGACTGTCACCGTTTCTTTCACTCTGATGCGGTCTCCTCTTATGCGTAGGGCCTCCAGCCGTGGTACTTCTCTCGTTGGAGGATCCCTGGCGGCGGCTTCACTCGATCTCCGGAAGCGCGTGTTGTGGTTGGTGCAGCGGCGGCGGGAGACGGTGTCGGTCGCCTCGCGACGTCAAACGAAGGGTCGGCCGCGCGTGTTGTGGTGGGTGACGAGCCCGTGCGGTTCTGATCGGTGCACGCCCAAACGCCACGCTCGCCGAGTTGCGGGACGGGTTGCCGACGACTGCGAGGTTGAGCACCCTCTGGCGGGCCATCAATCCCTTGGGATGTGCGTTCCAACCGCGCTACTACTATAAGAAGACTTACCTTCGGCTAGCTCTGGGAATCATCGACCCCGACGAGAAGCGAGGACCCATCGCTCCGGGGTCGACCAGGGCCGCGAACCGTGTGCTCCAAACCGAGCTCTTTGAGCATCCGCTCCGTCCAGGCTGGTGAGCCGTACGGCGCACCGCGAGCGGCTGTCCGCTGGATTCGCCGCAATTCGTGCGACGGTGTACGCAAATTTACCAGCGCGCTCCAGTTTGTCGGTTTCTGACTGGGCCAATCGGACAAGACCGGACGCTCGGGATCGCCCGCGGTGGAAGAGGCACTGGACCAAGGGTAGTGCTCGGCGCGCGTGACGAGTCCCGCATTCAAGGCATTTGCCTCCACATAACGCGCGACAGAGAGCAGTGGCTTCCCCATCTCAACGATCACATTGGTATAGCGGCCTTGATACAGATGCCCAGGACTCGCCGGTGGATAATGACTCAGGTAGCGATTGATGTGCGTGTTCATCAACACACCCATGAAGCGAGGCAAGTCGCGACCCTTGAGAGGCCAGAGCAGAAAATGAAAGTGGTTCCTCATGATGCAGTACGCAAGAATTCTCATGGGAACCTTGACGGCGGTGTCCGCGACTGCCGACAGGAAGGCTCGGAAGTCTCCAGGTTTGTGGAACAGCGTTTCGCGATGATCTCCGCGGTTGAGAACATGCTGCACAAAACCATCCGGTGAGACGCGTGCACGGCGAGGCATACGGCCACGCTCTCATCTCTCGTGCCGGGTTCGAGGAAGGAGCCGGTGAAATGGTGACAGTCACCGTTTCGTGACCCCCTCCGGCGATGGCGGCATCGAGGCCATACGGGCAGTGAAGCACGCGCTCGATCCCGGGTGGAAGCTCGGGCCCGGCGTGATTTTCTCCAGGATGTAGCGCTCCTGGTTACGACAGCCCGATGATCTCTCCGTCGGGCTTCACGGCCATCCCCTCGGCCGCCGGAACCTTCGGCAACCCCGGCATCGTCATGATGTCGCCGGTCTTGGCCACGACAAACCCCGCGCCGGCTGAGCCGTAGACTTCGCTGACCGTGATGCGGAAGCCGGTCGGCTTGCCGAGCCGCGCCGGATCGTCGGTGAGCGAATACTGCGTTTTCGCCATGCAGACGGGGGTGTGATGCAGACCGATGCTCTCGAGGTTGTCGATCGCGCGCGCGGCGGCGGGCGTATAGTCGACGCCGTCTCCGCCGTAGACGCACTTGACGATCGTCTCGATCTTGTCCCGCACGGGCTGCGTCACGTCGTAAATCGGCGCGTAGTGCGCGGTCCGGCCGTCGAGGAGACCGAGCACTTCACGCGCCAGCGCCTCGCCGCCGGCGCCCCCTTTTTCCCAGACCTGGCACAGGACCACCTTGACGCCGAGACGCGCGGCGTAGTCGCGCACCATCTCGAGCTCCGGCTCCGTGTCCGCCAGGAACTGGTTGATCGCGACGACGACCGGCACCCCGAACTGGCGCACGCTCCGGATGTGGTGCTCGAGGTGAGGCAGCCCGCGCTCCAGGGCGGGCAGATCGCGCACGCCGAGCGCGCGCTTGTCGGCGCCCCCCTGCATCTTGAGGGACCGCACGGTCGCGACGAGCACGGCGGCCTCGGGGTTCAGCCCGCCGACACGGCACTTGATATTGAAGAACTTCTCGGCGCCGAGATCCGATCCAAAGCCCGCCTCGGTGACCACGACATCGCCGAGCGCGAGCCCCGCGCGCGTCGCGAGAATGCTGTTGCAGCCGTGGGCGATGTTGCCGAAGGGGCCGGCGTGCAGGATCGCGGGGCCGCCCTCCAGCGTCTGCACGAGATTCGGGCAGAGCGCGTCGCGCAACAGCATCGCCATCGCGCCCGAGGCCTTTAAATCGCGCGCGCGGACCGGCGATCGCGCCGCGCCGTGGCTGTAACCGACGATGATCTGGCCGAGCCGATGCTCGAGATCGTCGCGACCGGCGGCGAGCGCGACAATCGCCATCACCTCGCTGGCGGGGATGATCACCCAGCGCTCTTCGCGGACGACGCCGTTGGCGGCCCCGCCGAGGCCGATCACCGCGTGCCGCAACGCGCGGTCGTTCATGTCGATGGTCCGCGGCCAGGTGATCCGCCGGGTGTCGAGGCCGAGCGGGTTACCCTGCTGCAGGTGGTTGTCGAGCATCGCCGAGAGGAGCGAATGGGCGCTCGAGATGGCGTGGAAATCGCCAGTGAAGTGCAGGTTGATGTCGGTCATCGGGATGACCTGCGAATAACCGCCACCGGCCGCGCCCCCTTTGACGCCGAACACCGGGCCCAGGCTCGGCTCGCGCATACAGAGCACGGCGTTCACGCTGAGGCGCCTGAGCGCCTGCGACAGGCCGACCGCCACCGTGCTCTTGCCCTCGCCGGCCGGGGTCGGGCTGATCGCGGTGACGAGGACCAGCCGCCCGCGCGCCGGCTGTGACGAGAGGTCGAGCGGCAGCTTGGCCTTGTAGCGGCCGTAGAGCTCGATGTCGTCGGCGGTCAGCCCGAGGTCCTTCGCGACGTCCACGATCGGCCGCGGTTTGACACTGTTGGCGATCTCGATGTCGGTCGGCACACTCAGTGGCACGGGGGGCTCTTCTCTCTAGGCTAGGGTCCCCACTCCACGAAGCGCCAGCCGAAGCGGCCCTTGATGCAGAGGTTACCCGACGTGATCGTGTTGTCGAGGGGTGAGGTGGCTTTGACGATTTCGCCGTCCTGCACGTGCAGCGTCAGCGTGCAGCCGACGCCGCAATACGGACAGATCGTATCCGTCGTGGTGTGCCGCGAGGCGTGCCACTCGCCGCGCGCCCGCAATTCGTGCTCGCGGCTGGGCATCAGCGCGCCGGTCGGGCAGACGGCGATGCAGTTGCCACAGTACACGCACGCCGAGTCCGGCAGACCGACCGCGAACTCGGTGGAGATGTGCGCGCCGAAGCCGCGCCCCGCAACCGCGATCGCGAACGTGTTCTGGTGATCGGGTCCGCAGGCCTCGACACACTTGTAGCAGAGCACGCATTTCGCGTAGTCGCGGACGTAGAGGTCATTGTCGATCGTCACCGGCTGCGCGACGGTGGCCGCGGCCGGTCCGAAACGATCCGGCCGGCAGCCGTACTCGGCGAGCAACGCCGGCATGCCGGGCGTGGCCGACAGATCGACCGATGAGGCAAGCAATTCCAGCACCAGCCGGCGCGCCAGCATCACGCGCGGCGAGCGGGTCTGGACGATCATCCCCGGCTCGACCGCGCGCGAGCAGCTCGGCACCAGGACCCGGGCGCCCTCGACCTCCACGACGCACAACCGGCAGACGTTGACCGGCTCGAGCGTCTCCAGGAAACACAAGGTCGGGATCGTGAGGCCGACCGTCGCGCCCGCCGACAGGATCGTCGTGCCCTCGGGGGCGCTGACGGCGTGGCCGTCGATGGTGAGCGCGACGGGCGGCGCCGCGGCGCGGGACGGGCGGCCGATGGGGATCAAGGTGAGCGGCACCGTCATCGCGTCACTCCGGGGCCGTCATACAGGTGCAGCCGCTTGATCGCCGACTCGATCGCCGAGTAAGCCGTCTGGCCAAGGCCGCAGATGGACGCATCCTTCATCGCGGCGCCGATCTCATCGAGCAGGGCCGTCTCGATTCCGAGGGCGGCCGGCGCGGCGGTGTGGTGCATCCGGTGCAGCGCTTCTTCCTGGCGCACGGTGCCGACGCGGCAGGGCACGCACTGGCCGCAGGATTCATCCCTGAAGAAGGACGCGATGCGCAGCACCAGGCCGCGGACGTCCACCGAGTCGTCGACCACCATCACCACGCCGGAACCCAGCGTCGTCCCGGCCGCGCGGGTGTCTTCGTGGGTGAGCCTGAGGTCCAGTTCGTCAGGCCGCACGAACGTGCCGGCGGCGCCGCCGAGCAGCACCGCCCGCAGCGACCGGCCCGGCTCCAGGCCGCCCGCCAGCTCGATGAGCGACCTGAGGGAGGTGCCGAGCGGCACCTCGTAGACGCCGGGAGAACGGACGCCTCCCGAGAGACAGAACAGCCGCGTGCCGGTTGACTGGGCGGTGCCGATCGCGGCGAATGCCGCCCCGCCGTCCAGCACGATGTGCGGCACGTTCGACAGCGTCTCGACGTTGTTGACGAGGGTCGGCTTGCGGAACAGGCCGGCGTGCACCGGGAACGGCGGCTTGTTGCGCGGCTCGCCGCGGCGTCCCTCGATCGACTCGAAGATGGCGGTCTCTTCGCCACAGATGTAGGCGCCGGCCCCGCGGCGGATCTCGATGTCGAACTGACCGAGGTAGCCGCCGGCGCGGCAGGCGTCAACGGCGTGCTGAAGGCGCGCCGCCGCGAGCGGGTATTCGCCGCGAATGTAGATGAAGCCCTTGTCACAACCGGTCGCGAACGCGGCGATGGTCATCGCTTCCACGATGGCGAAGGGATCTTCTTCCATCAGGACCCGGTCCTTGAAGGTGCCGGGCTCGGACTCGTCGGCGTTGCAGACCAGGTAATGCGGTGAGGCGGGCTCGGCGCGAACCGCGGCCCACTTTCGTCCCGCGGGGAAGGCGGCCCCGCCACGGCCGACCAGCCCGGAGGCCTGGATCTCGGCGATCACCGCCTCCGCACCGATGGCGCGTGCCTGCTCGAGCGCCGCGAAGCCGCGCGAGGCGCGGTAGGCCTCGAGGCTCGAGGGATCGACGTGGCCGACCCGCCGCAGCAGGCGAAGGTCCGCGGCGGGCTGGCGAACGGCGGCCGCGGCCGCGGTGCTCTCCACGGATCCACCCTCCAGAATGCCCTGCAGGGCGCCCGCCGTGACATGCCCGAGCAGATGCTCGCGGGGATGCTCGCCGGCCATCGTGACGAACGCCGCTGGTGCCTGGTCGCATTTGCCGAGACAGGGTGACCGCACCCAGGCCGACGCTGGCAACGATCCGCCCCTCGCCTCGTTCGGGTGCGCCGGCCCGGCGGAGCGTTCGAGCGCAGCGGTGATCTCGTCGGCGCCCCTGCACAGGCACGCGATATCGTCGCAGACGTGCACCACCCGCGGCGGCCGGGGCGTGGTGGCCAGCAGCGCGTAGAACGTGGCGACGCCCCATGCGTCAGCCGGCGGGACGTTCAGGCGGTCGCAGATGTAGCCCAGCCCGCCTTTGCTGATCCAGCCGGCGCGCGCCTGCAGCGCGCGGAGCGCGGGCAGCAGCAGATGCCGCAGGGCCCGCGAGTCGCGGCCGCCGACGGTCGCCACGTGGGCGTCGCGCGGGTGGTCGCGGGGACCACCGTCCCAGGACGACCGCGGCGCGCCGAGCAGCGCGTCGACCGTCGCCCGCTCGTCGGCGGTGGGCTCCGCGTTGACCCGGCGAATGTCCATCTCTAGAGTCCCCCCGCGCGCCCGACCCGGACCGCGCAGGCCTTAAACTCCGCGGTTCCGGACTTTGGGTCGGACACGTCGATGGTCAACTGGTTGGTCGCCACGTCATCAGGAAAGTGGAGCGTCATGAAGACCAACCCGGCACGGAGGGCGGCATCGACGCGCGCCGGTGCGGTGACGCGACCGCGCCGCGAGACGATGTCGACTCGCACGCCATCGGCGATGCCCAGGCTCGCGGCGTCTTCGGGCGAGATGTCGAGCGTCTCGCCGACATGGAGAGGCGAGTCGTAACTGCTGGTCTGCACGCCGGTGTTGTACGACTCGAGCCGCCGGCCGGTGGTCAGCAGCAGCGGAAACTCGGCGTCGGGCGGTTCGACCGGCGGGTCGTGCTGCACGACGGTGAAGGGCGCGAGCCGCCCGCGCGGCGGCACCTCCCAGAGCCGGCCATGCAGGAACGTGTCGCCGGGATGCGTCTCGTCGGGGCAGGGCCACTGGATGCCGGAGAGCGCTTCGAGGCGCGCGTAGCTCATACCGCCCGCAAAGTGCGGCGCCACAACGCGGAATTCATTCCACACGTCCTCCGCCGTGGGCGAGCCCCAGTCATGGCCGAGCCGCTTCGCGATCTGCGAAATGATCCACAGCTCGTCCTTCGCGCCGGCCGGCGGCTCGGTCGCCTGGCGCACGCGCTGGACGCGGCGCTCGCTGTTGGTGACGGTGCCCTCGCCCTCGCACCACGTGGCGGCCGCCGGCAGCACGACGTGCGCCAGCTCCGCGGTCCGGGTCAGGACGATCTCCTGGACGACGAGATGGTCGAGCCCGCACAACGCCTCCTCGACATGGTGCGCGTCGGCGTCGGACTGCGCCGGATTCTCGCCGATGACATAGAGCGCGGTGAGATCGCGGCTCGACATCGCCTTGATCATCTCGGTCAGGTTGAGCCCGTAGCGCGGTGGAATCGTCGCGCCCCACAGCGCGCCGATCCGGGCGCGGGCCTCGCCATCCTGCTCGATGTCCTGAAATCCGGGCAGCTTGTTGGGGATCGCGCCCATGTCGCCGCCCCCCTGCACGTTGTTCTGGCCGCGCAGCGGATTGCAGCCGCAGCCCCAGCGGCCGACATGGCCCGTCAGGAGCGACAGGTTGATCAGCGCAAGCACGTTGTCGACGGCGTTGTGATGCTCGGTGATGCCCAGCGTCCAGCACACCATCGCCTTGTCGGCGCGGGCGTAGGCATGCGCCGCCTCGCGAATCGCGTCCGCCGGCACGCCGGTGACCCGCTCCCCGAACGCCAGCGTGTAGGGCTCCACCGCTTCGCGGTAGGCGTCGAACCCGCTCGTCGCGTTGGCGATGAACCCTTCGTGCGCCAGGCCCGCGTGGATGATCTCGCGCGCCATCGTGTTCGCCAGCGCGATGTCGGTTCCGACGTGGAGCCCCAGCCACACGTCAGCCCACTGCGCGGACGCCGTCCGCCGGGGATCGACGACGTAGAGCCGGGTGCCTTTGTGGATCCCCTTCAAGAGGTGATGAAACCAGATCGGATGCGCGGCCCGGGCGTTCGATCCCCACAGCAGCACCACGTCGGTCTCCTCGACTTCGCGGTAGGAGTTGGTCCCTCCACCCGCGCCGAACACCGTCGCCAGACCGACGACGCTGGGGGCGTGTCAGGTGCGGTTGCAGCTGTCGATGTTGTTGGTCCCGAGCGCGACACGGGCGAGCTTCTGCGCCAGGAAGTTCACTTCATTGGTGGACTTCGAGCAACTGAAGATGCCCAGCGCATTGGGCCCGCGCGCGTCGAGATTGCGACGGAAGCCCTCCGCCGCGCACTCGAGGGCGTCGTCCCACCGGGCGGGCCGCAGAGCGCCGTTGACGCGGACAAGGGGTTCGGTGAGGCGAGGATACGGGCGGGTGGTGCGGTTCCTCATGCCGGTAGTGTACCCGGCTTCCCCGTGCCTGCGGCGTGGCGAGACCACGCGACAC
>JBKJRJ010000542.1:0-8214 GCA_046594705.1 Vicinamibacterales bacterium | reverse complement strand
GTCACCGACATGGCGCACATCGCGGGCCTGGTGGCCGCGGGCGTCCACCCCAGCCCCGTGCCGCACTCCGACTTCGTGACCACGACGACCCACAAGACGCTGCGCGGGCCGCGGGGCGGCATGGTGCTCTGCCGGTCGAAGTACGCCAAGGATCTCGACCGTAGCGTCTTCCCGGGCGTCCAGGGCGGGCCGCTGATGCACGTCATTGCGGCGAAGGCGGTGTGCTTCAAAGAGGCGGCGGAACCGGCGTTTGCCGTCTACCAGCGGCAGATTGTCGCCAACGCCAGGCGACTCGCGGCCGCGCTGGCCGCGGAGGGGTTCCGGCTGGTCAGCGGCGGCACCGATAATCACTTGATCCTGGTGGACGTGTTCTCGAAGGGCATCACCGGCAAAGCGGCCGAGGCCGCGCTTGGCAAGGCGGGCATCACGGTGAACAAGAACGCGATTCCGTTCGACCGCAATCCGCCGATGGTCGCGAGCGGCATCCGCGTCGGCACGCCCGCCATCACCAGCCGCGGCATGGGCGAAACCGAGATGGACAGGGTCGGCGAATTCATCGCGCGGGCGCTCGCGTCGCCCGACGACGACAGCGCGCTGGGACGAGTCAAGGTGGAAGTCGAGGCCCTGTGCCGCAAGTTCCCGCTGTACCCAGACGTGTAGACGCGGCCGGACCCGGGCGGTCCGATCTCCAGCTTTCGGTGGACGCGGTCTTCGCTCCCGGCGGGCCGCTGTCGGCGGCGCTCGATGGCTTCGAGGCGCGTCCCGCGCAGCGTGACATGGCCGCGGCGGTCGCCGAGGTGTTCGCCGACGGCGGAATCCTGCTGGCGGAAGCGGGCACCGGCACCGGAAAAACCCTCGCCTACCTGGTCCCCGCCATTCTCAGCCGCGAGCGCGTGCTGATTTCCACGGGGACCAAGAACCTCCAGGAACAGATCTTCTTCAAGGACCTGCCGGTCCTGCGCGACACCCTCGGCATTCCGTTCTCCGCCGCCTACATGAAGGGGCGCGGCAACTATCTCTGCCTGCACCGCTTCGACGCGCTCAAAGACAGCCCGGCCATCCGATCGCGCGAGGATGCCATTGCGATCGAGGCCATCGCCGAGTGGGCGGCGCTGACCGACACGGGCGACCGCGCCGAGATGGAGGACCTGCCGGAGGATTTCGCGCTGTGGCCCGACATCGCCGCCACCAGCGAGAACTGCATCGGCGCCGATTGTCCCCGCTTCGCCGACTGTCACGTCACCACGATGCGGCAGCGCGCGGCGGAGTCCGACGTCGTGATCGTCAACCATCACCTGCTGTGCGCCGACGCCTCAGTGCGGCAAAGCGCGTTCGGCGAGGTCATTCCGCCGTGCCGCTACGCGATCGTCGACGAGGCGCACCAGCTCGAGGACATCGCCACGCAGTACTTCGGGACCGCGGTCAGCAATTACCGGACCGACGATTTCGCCCGCGACGTCGACCGCGCGATTGCCGCCAGGGGCATTCCTGATCGCGACGTCTGCGACACCCTGCGCGACGACGTCGACAACGTGCGCGACGGGGCGCGGGTGTTCTTCGCCACGTTGCAGACGCTGCGGTTCGAGCCCCCGCGGGCGGCGGCCGGCCCGGCGCGGTTCGGGGCGGAGAGCCGGAGCCGGGTCACCGGGCCGCTGCTCGAGCAGGTCCTGCCGGACGCCGCGGTGCTGGTTCGGGCGCTGGAGGCCGTCGAAGCGACCATCGCGCTCGCCAAAGACCTGCCCGAAGACGTCATCGCCCTCGGCCGTCGCGCCGCGGAGCTCAAGCACGACGTCCAGTTCCTGACCCGCGCCGACGACCCCGGGCACGTCTACTACCTCGACATTCGCGGCCGCGGCGTGTTTCTGCGCGCCTCGCCGATCGACGTGTCCGACATCATCCGCGAAATGTTGCTCGACCGGATGACCGCCACGGTCCTCACCTCCGCCACGCTGAGCGTGGACGGCCGGTTCGACTACGTGCGCGGGCGCCTCGGCGTGCGCAAGGCGTACGAGGCCCGGCTGCCCTCTGAATTCGATTTCACCCGGCAGGCGATCCTCTACCTGCCGAAGAAGATGCCCGACCCGCGCTCGCCGCTGTTCGTCGAGGCGGCCGGCCGGGAGGTGGTCGAAATTCTCAAGCGCACCCGCGGACGCGCCTTCGTGCTGTTCACCAGCTACGCCAACCTGCGCCGGGTGCACCAGCTGGCGGCCGCGGAATTGTCGTATCCGCTCCTCGTCCAGGGCAGCGCGCCCCGGTCGGCGCTGCTGCGCGAGTTCAAGGCGACGCCCCACGCGGTGCTGTTCGCCACCTCCAGCTTCTGGCAAGGGGTTGACGTGGTCGGGGAGTCGCTGAGTTGCGTCATCATCGACAAGCTCCCGTTCGCGTCACCCGGGGATCCCATCACGTCCGCCCGGATCGAAGCCATCAACGCCGGCGGCGGCAATGCCTTCGGGGAATACCAGATTCCGCTGGCGATCCTCGCCCTCCAGCAGGGTCTCGGGCGGCTCATCCGGCACCGCACCGACCGTGGCGTCCTCGCGGTGCTCGACCCCAGGCTCCGGACCATGGGGTATGGACGCAGATTTCTGGCCTCTTTACCGCCCGCACCCATAACGCACGACCTCGCTGCGCTCGATAAGTTCTTCGATGCCTGACCTGCGTACCCCTGTCCGGCCCATTCTGAAGTGGGCGGGCGGCAAGCGACAGTTACTACCCGAGCTGCGGCCCTTCTATCCACGACGGTTCAAGCGGTACTTCGAACCCTTTCTGGGCAGCGGCGCGGTCTTCCTCGATCTCCATAACCATCGGCTCCTCGGCCGCGGCGAAGTGCGGCTCTCGGACATCAACGCCGACATCATTGGCTGCTACCGCATCGTCCGGGACGCGCCGCGTGAGGTGGTAGCGGCGCTGCGGACGCTCGAGGCCCGGTATCGTAGCGGGGGGGCGGCCCACTTCTATGAGGTCCGCGATCAGGCCTTCAACCCGGCGCGCCGTGCCATCCGCGAGTCGGCCGATCCGGCCGGCGGGTATACGCCTGCCCTGGCGGCGATGCTCATCTTCCTCAACCGCACGGGGTTCAACGGCCTGTTCCGGGTGAACGCCCGGGGAGAGTACAACGTGCCGGCCGGGCGCTACGGCAATCCGACGATCTGTGACGAGGAGAACCTGCTGGCCTGGAGCGGGGCGCTGTCGACGCCCGGCGTGTCGCTGGAGGTGTGCGCCTTCGACACGGTCCTCCAGCATCCCGGGCCGGACGATTTCGTCTACCTCGACCCGCCGTACGCGCCGTTGAGCGGCACGGCGCGGTTCACGTCCTATACGGCCGGCGGCTTCGATGCGCTGCAGCAGCGCATCCTGCAGCGGACGGTCATCGCGATGGCGGCGCGCGGGGCGTCGGTACTGCTGAGCAATTCCGCCGCGCCCCAGATTCGGCAGCTGTATGCCGGGCGGGGGGCGGCGCGGATCGCCGGGCTCCGGGCCAGGACGGTGGCGGCCCGCCGGGCGATTAATTCCAGGGCCGCCAAGCGGGGACCGGTGCGCGAGTACCTCATCACCAACGTGCCCCGGAGTACGGGTGTAAACTGATCGTGCGGGCCTCCCGGCCCGTTTCATTTTCCTGGAGGACTTCTTATGACGGGCATCACCATCCGCCGCACCGTCGCGATGTGTACCCTGGCCCTCGGCCTGGCGTACGCCGCGGCCCCGGCGTTCGCGCAGAGCGGTCAGATCAAGGGCAAGGTGTCCGCCGACGGCGTTCTCGTCGAAGGGGCCGTGGTCGCGATCGAGAACCTCGATAAGGGCGCCAAGGCGCTGATGACCAAGACCAACAAGAAGGGGGAGTACATCCAGGTCGGGCTGTATCCCGGTAAATACCGGATCACGGTGACCAAGGACGCGCTGAAATCCTCGAAAGACATCAGCATCAGCCTGGACATGTCCACGCTCGACTTCAAGCTCGAGGCCGGCGGCGCCAAGCCCACCGGCAGCAAAGAAGACCTCGCGAAGGCCAAGGCCAGGGCCGAGGCCATGAACAAGGCGTTCAGCGAGGGCGTCACCCTGAGCAACGCGGGCAAAGGTGAGGAGGCGATCGCCAAGTTCAACGAGGTGATCGTCGCCATTCCCAACTGTGCCGAGTGCTACGCCAATATCGGCACGGTGCAGGCACAGGGCAAGAAGTACGTGGAGGCCGAGGCCGCCTACAAGAAGGCGATCGAACTGAAGCCCGATTTCGCCGACGCCTACAACGGCCTGGCGAACGTGTATAACGCCGACAAGAAGTTCGACCTCGCGGCCGAGGCGAGCAAGAAGGCGATGGAGCTGGCCGGCGCCCCGGTGGCGGGCGGAGTGCCCGGCGCCGCCGCCCCTTCGGCCTCCCCCTCGCAGGTGTTCAACCAGGGGGTCATCCTCTGGAACGCGGGGAAGATTCCCGAGGCCAAGGCGCAGTTCGATGCCGCGGTGAAAGCCGATCCCAACATGCCCGACGCGCGCTACTGGCTGGGCATGGCCCTGGTCAACGCCGGCACCAAGGAATCGATGGCCGAGGCCAAGCCGCACTTCGAGAGCTATCTCAAGCTCGCCCCGACGGGCCAGTACGCCGAAACCGCCAAGGCCATTGTCGCGTCGATTAAGTGAACGACATCGTCAGCAACCTCGCGGCGATCCGGGAACGGATCGCCGCGGCGGCTGCCGCCGCCGGGCGGCCGGCCGGGGACGTCAGGCTCCTGGCCGTCTCGAAAACCTTCAGCGCAGACCATGTCCGGGCGGCTCATGCAGCGGGCCAGCGGGACTTCGGCGAGAACAAAGTGCAGGAAGCCCTGCAGAAAATCGCCGAAACAGCCGATTTAGAGATCAGGTGGCACCTGATCGGCCACCTCCAGTCGAACAAGGTCAAGAAGGCGGCGCCCGCGTTTGCCGCCATTCATGCGATTGACTCGATCGACCTGGTGCGGCGCGTGGACGCGAGCGCGGTCGAAGGGGCGGCGCCGGAGCTGTACATCCAGGTCGACCTCGCCGGCGAGGCCACCAAGTTCGGCGCGGCGGAAGCGGACGTGGCAGGAATCGCGCGGGAGGCCATCAGGTGCCGGGCCGCGCGGCTGAAAGGACTGATGCTGCTGCCGCCGTGGTTCGACGATCCGGAACAGGCACGGCCGTATTTCCGGCGGCTGCGCGAACTGCGGGAGCGCCTCGTCGAGGACGGCATCGATCGTTCACACCTGCGGGAGCTTTCGATGGGCATGAGCCACGATTTCGAAGTGGCGATCCAGGAAGGGGCCACGCTCGTGCGCGTGGGCACCGCGATTTTCGGCAAGAGGATTGTGAGGACCTGATGTTCGAGCGCACATCGCCCGCCGACGACCCGATGGCCCCCCAGCCGCCCGAGCGCGTCATGCGGATCAGTCCGATGGACATGCGCCAGCAGCGCTTCAAGTCGGCGATGCGCGGCTACGATCGGACCGAGGTCGTGGCGTTCCTCACCGAAGCGGCCGACGACTACGAGCATGCGATGCGCGAGATCGATCGGCTGCGTAGCGACCTCATGCGGATGGAGGCGCTGCTCGCCGAGCACCGGGAGCGCGAGAACAACCTGCGGGACACCCTGCTGACCGCCCAGCGGCTCTCCGAGGAGATGAAGGAGTCCGCACAGGCCGAGGCCAAACTGATCGTGCGGGAAGCGCAGGGGCGGGCCGACGTGCTGATCCAGAAGGCGCAGGTGCGGCTCGACGAACTCGATCACGACTGCAACGAGTTGAAGCTCAGGCGCCGCGACGCGGAGGGCTCGGTCGAGGCCTCGATCCAGGCGCTCTACCGCGCACTCGAGTTCATGCGCGACCAGGACCAGGCACGGTCCGAGGAAAAGATCCTGCTCCATCGCCCCCGGCAAGCCGACCAGACGTCCTCCCAGAACAAGGCCATGCAGACCCCGGACGTCCGCGCCGACGAGCGCAAGGCCTCGAGTTAGTTCGCAGTCGGCAGTTCGCCGTCTGCAACCTGCAATCTGCAATCTGCAATCTGCAATGTGCAGACTGACATGCTTCTGATCCGCCACATCCGCCAGTTGATGACGTGCGCCGGGCCCGCGCCGCGACGGGGCGGCGCGCAACGGGACGTGCCCATCGTCGCCGACGGCGCGATCGCGTGTGACGGCGATCGCATCGTCTACGCGGGACCCGACAGCGGGCTGCCGGGGGAGCTCGCGAGCGCGGCCAGTGTGGCCGTCGTGGACGGGCGAGGCCTCTCCGTGGTGCCGGGCTTTGTCGACGGGCACACGCATGCCGTGTTCGCCGGGGAGCGGCGCGACGAGCTGCGACGCCGGCTGGCCGGCGCCACCTACGCCGAGATTGCCGCCGGGGGCGGCGGCATCGTCGCCACGGTGCGAGCGACGCGGGCCGCAGCGGAGGACGACCTGGTGGCGTCGGCCCGCCCGCGTCTGGCCGAGATGCTGGCGTGCGGTACGACCACGGCCGAGATCAAGAGCGGCTATGGACTCGATGTGGCGACCGAGCTCAAGATGCTGCGGGCCGTCCGGCGGCTGGCGACGGAGCAGGCGGTCGATCTGGTGCCGACCTTCATGGGCGCGCACGAGTGCCCGCTCGACTATCGCCGGCGCCGCGAGGATTACGTGCGGCTGGTCATCGATCGGATGATCCCGGCGGTCGCCGCCGAGGGGCTGGCGGAGTGGTGCGACGTCTTCTGCGAAACGGGCGTGTTCACGCCCGATGAGTCGCGGCGGATCCTCGAGGCCGGTCAGGCGCGCGGGCTCAAGCCGCGCATCCACGCGGACGAGCTGGGCGCCAGCGGCGGGTCGCAGGTGGCCGCGCAGGTGGGCGCGCGTTCGGCCGATCACCTGATTTTCGTTCCCGACGAGGGCATCCAGGCGATGGCGGCCGCGGGGGTGGTGGCGACGCTGCTTCCCGCCGCCGCCTTCTATCTCAAGCTCGGACGCTTCGCGCCGGCGCGCGCGCTGGTCGAGGCGGGCGTGCCGGTGGCGCTCGCGACCGACGTCAATCCCGGCGGCGGCTTCTCGCCGTCGATGCCGTTCGTGATGACGCTCGCGTGTTTCGGGATGGGCCTGACGTTCGAGGAAGCGCTCGTCGCCGCCACCATCAACGGCGCCTATTCGCTCGATCGCCATGCCACGATTGGCAGCCTCGAACCCGGCAAGCTGATGGACGCGGTGGTGGTCGTGGGAGATGCGATAGATTTGATCAGGGTCGGCGCGCCCTCGATCGCGGCCGTGATCAAGCGCGGCCGGGTCGTCGCGGGCAATCTTCCCGTCGGGTGTTCGGGGAATCTGGCAATCGGGGAATCGGAGGCGCGGTGAAACTCACGGAACGGACGGTGCACGATCTGCTGGGCGCGATTCGGTCGCCCGATCCGACGCCGGGTGGCGGATCGGCGTCTGCGCTGGCGGGGGCCATGGGGGCGTCCCTGCTCGCGATGGTGGCGACGCTGCCGAAATCTCGCGCGACGACCGCGGAAGACACCGCGCGACTGCTCGCGGCCGGCGAGCGATGCACCGCGCTCAGCGCCGAACTCGAGGCGATTGTCGATCGCGATAGCGAGGCCTACGACCTGGTGCTGGCCGCGTATCAGAAGCCCCACGCGACCGACCAGGACAGGGCCGCACGGTCGGCGGCCATCCAGGCGGCCATGCGCGGCGCCATCGCGGCGCCGCTGGCGGCGATGCGGGCGTGCGCGGCCGCCGCGGAGCAAGGGGTGGTGGTCGCGGGCCTGGGCAATCCCTCAGCCGCGAGCGACGTGCAGGTCGGCTTCGAGCTGCTCGGCGCCGGACTGCGCGGCGCCAGGCGGAACGTCGACAGCAATCTCGTCAGCATCAAGGACGCCGACTACGCCGCCAGGATCCGGGAAGACGTTCAGGAGTTCGAGCGCGCGATCGGGCACGAGGCCGAGGCGGCGGCGCGCCTGCAGTAGCCGACCCGGCGCCTCAGGGGGTCGCGTACGAGAAATCGAAGCGGCGCTTTTGTCCCGGGAAGAGCGGGACCATCACGGCGTAGGTCGTCTTGATCGCGGAAGTAGACGATGCCGACCCGCAGGCCGGCGTTCGTCAGCGCGACAAAAATGATCAGGCTGATGATCTTCTTGATCATGGTGTGCCCGGCCTCACCGGATCTGACGGAAGAGCCGCTCCCAGCGCGTCTTGGTAAAGAAGTGCGTGACCACCGAGGCCATCCGCTTCACTGAGGCGACCAGCCC
>JBKJRJ010000525.1:0-3629 GCA_046594705.1 Vicinamibacterales bacterium | reverse complement strand
CAGGCCGTCCGGCTTCTGCCAGGCCGAGGCAATCTTCGCGAGGAACTTGTTGGGCGCCACACCCGCGGACGCGGTGAGTCCCGTCGCCTCACGGATCGCCGCCTTCAGACGGAGCGCCACTGTCTTGCCGAGCGCCTCTCCCCAGGCGTTCTCGGTCACATCGAGGTAGGCCTCGTCAAGGGAGAGCGGTTCCACCAGCGGCGTCACGGACTGAAAAATCTCGAAGACCGTGTTCGACGCCGCCTTGTATTTCTTGAAGTCGGGCCGGACGATCACCAGTTGCGGGCAGAGCCGCACCGCGCGCGCCATCGGCATGGCGGACTTTACCCCGAACACCCGGGCCTCGTAGCTGGCCGCCGCGACCACGCCGCGCTTGTGGGGATCCCCGCCCACCGCGACAGGCTTGCCCCGGAGCGCGGGGTGGTCGCGCTGCTCCACGGATGCGTAGAAGGCATCCATGTCGACATGGAGAATGCGCCGGACGGCTTGCAGCGGCACGCTCCGCTAGTCTAACGTTCGGACAGCCACTTCAGGGAAGGTAGAAGAGAGCTCATCGACATGGAGAGTCCCGGTTTTGCGACTTTCAGCGTACGAGGCAGGACCTTGCGCCTGGAGACGATCTACGAGGACCGCAGCGCAAGGACCCGTTCTTCATCTTCACGGATCTGACGAGTCGCGATACCACCGCCGGCGCCGGCCGCGACCTCCACGCCCCGCTGCCGGCGCCCTATAATGCGGCCAGTCGCCGCTCGATCCCCTCGCTCATGCGCGTGAACGCGCGGTAGGCCCGGCCGAGTGCGCGCTCGCCTTCCGTGTCGATCAGGTAGTGCTTGCGGCGGCGCCCGCCGCGCTGCGCGGTGGGGATCCCGACGTAGGCCACGATCATCTTCTTCTGTTCCAATCGGCCCAGCGTCATATAGACCGTCCCCGCCGACGCGTCCCGGCCGGCTCGCTCGCGAATCTCGCGCCGGATCGCCGCGCCGTAGGCGCCGTTGCCCAGCCGCACCAGCGCCAGCAGCACGAAATGCTCGAACTCGCCAACGATCGGCGCGAAATAATCGCGCGCCGCCATATCACTCACTTTGTTATATATAGCATGCCGGCTCGCCCAGAATTTGGCCTTGCGACAGCAGGCCGGCCCGACCATAATTGATGGCTTGCCGGGCCAAGTGGCCCGTCTGCGAAAGGACCGCACTCATATGGGCTCTGCATCGTCGAACGACGCCATCCGCAACATCAACGAATACGGCACGTCGCTGCGCAATACCGCGGCGCCACCCCATCGCAAGGCCAGCGACGAATTCGGGTCGTTGACCTTCAACGAAGAAGTGCAGCGGGCCCGGCTGCCGAAGGATGTCTTCCGGTCGCTGCGCCGCGCCAGCGCTCACGGTGAAGCGCTCGACCACAATGTCGCCGACATCGTGGCCAGCGCGTTGAAGGACTGGGCCGTCGAGCATGGCGCGACCCACTACACGCACTGGTTCCAGCCGATGACGGGGATCACGGCGGAGAAGCATGATTCGTTCTTGAACCCGACGCCCGACGGCCGCGCCGTCGCCGAGTTCAGCGGGAAAGAACTCGTTCGCGGCGAGCCCGACGCGTCCAGCTTCCCGTCCGGCGGCATGCGCTCCACCTTCGAGGCGCGCGGCTATACCGCGTGGGACCCGACCAGCCCGCCGTGGCTGCTGATGTCCCCGCTCGGCGCCACGCTGGTGATTCCCACGGCGTTCGTGAGCTGGACGGGTGACGCGCTCGACAAGAAGACGCCGCTGCTCCGCTCACAGGAAGCGCTCTCGAAGCAGGCCGTGCGCATCCTCAAGCTGTTCGGCTCGAAGGTGCAGCGGGTGATGACGACCTGCGGTCCGGAGCAGGAGTACTTCCTGATCGACCGGCAGTTCTATTTCAACCGCCCCGATCTGATCAACGCCGGGCGCACGCTGTTCGGCGCGCGCCCACCCAAGGGCCAGGAGATGGAGGACCACTACTTCGGGTCCATCCCCGACCGCGTCCTGGCGTTCATGATGGAGGTCGAGCGCGAGCTCTACAAGGTGGGCGTCCCCATCAAGACGCGCCACAACGAAGTCGCGCCCAGCCAGTACGAAGTCGCGCCGATCTTCGAGAACGCCAACGTCGCCACCGATCACCAGATGATGACGATGGAGATGCTGAGGCGGATTGCGCCGAAGTTCGGGCTCGCCTGCCTGATGCACGAGAAGCCCTTCGCCGGCGTCAACGGCTCGGGCAAGCACCTGAACTGGAGCATGAGCGACGAGCACGGGAACAACCTGCTCAACCCGGGCGAGACGCCGCACGACAATATTCAGTTCCTGGTGTTCTGCGCCGCCGTCATCAGGGCGGTCAACAAGTTCCAGGGGCTGCTGCGCTTCAGCATCGCCAGCGCGGGCAACGATCACCGCCTGGGCGCCAACGAAGCGCCGCCGGCGATCATCTCGATCTTCCTGGGCGACATGCTGACCGACATCTTCCAGCAGATCGAGAAGGCGGGCAGCGCCAAGACGACGAAGAGCGGCGGCATCATGGACATCGGCGTCAACGTGCTGCCGAAGCTGCCGCGTGATGCCGGCGATCGCAATCGCACCAGCCCGTTTGCGTTCACCGGCAACAAGTTCGAGTTCCGCGCGGTCTCGTCCAACCAGAGCATCGCGCTCCCGAACGTGTGCCTGAACGTCGCCGTGACGGAATCGCTCGACTACGTGGCGACCGAGCTCGAGAAGGGCCTCAAGGAGGGGAAGAAGCTGCAGGCCGCGGTCAAGTCGCTGCTGACGAAGCTGATCAAGGACAACAAGCGGATCATCTTCAACGGCAACGGCTACTCCGACGAGTGGCAGAAGGAAGCGGGCAAGCGCGGCCTGCTGAATCACCGCACGTCGGTCGATGCCTACGGGGAGGCTATTCAGCCCGAGGTGACGAAGGCGTTCGAGAAGTACGGGGTGCTGAACGAGCGTGAGCTGCACGCGCGGTACGACGTCGCGGTCGAGCAGTACAACAAGACCGTCAACATCGAAGCGCAGCTGATGGTGCTGATGGCGAACCGCTACATCCTGCCGGCCGCGTACCTGCACCAGGAGCAGCTCGCCAACACCGTAACGGCGGTCAAGGCGGCGGGCGCCACGGCCAAGGAGACCCGGCGCGCCCTCGACGAGATCTGCAAGCTGACCGACGAGGCGAAGATCCGCGTGGACAAGCTGCAGACGTTGCTCGAGCACGAAGGGGCCGGCGACGCGGAAAAGCACGCCAAGTACTTCCGCGACAAGGTGATTCCGGCGATGAACGCCCTCCGCGAGGTGGGCGACAACCTCGAGAACGCCGTGCCGCAGAGCTTGTGGCCGTTACCGACCTACCGCGAAATGCTCTTCGTGAAGTAAGGGCGCAGAGGCCGGCGACCGCATCTGCGAAAACGTGTCTCAAGTTGGGACGCCGCGGCCGGCGAAGGCGACGACGGACTCTCGGATTCTCGAATTCGCGGATACGGTAAGTGCCTTATAAACAAGGGGATGCGGCGGCGTAACGCCGCCGCATCGTCCCCGGCGGGCTTTTTGCGAGCAACGCCGCGTTCGATGTTGCCCCAGCGCCTAGCGCCGTCCAGGATTCCGCTGATCTCGGTCATC
>JBKJRJ010000339.1:0-11776 GCA_046594705.1 Vicinamibacterales bacterium | reverse complement strand
CATGCGCGCTCTCAAAACAGCGGTTTCCCATCGATATCGGTGGGCACCGGGATGCCGAAATAGCGCAGCACCGTCGGCGCGATGTCGATGATCCGCGGCGTGGCGGTGGCGATCGGCCGCCCGGTCACGAACACGCCGGAGGTGATCGCGACGTCGTAGCCGCCGTGGTCGGCGCTCCACTTGCGGTCGTTCTTGTAGACGATTCCTGGCGGCGATCCGCCGAGCGTGGTCTGCCACGACACGCGGTAGCCCTCGTGCATGCCCACTTGCAGTTCCGCGGCGTTATGGAGGTAGGGCCCCGAGTAGATGTCGTCGCGGAGGTAGACCGCGCGGATGATCGGCGTGCCATCGTCCGGGTCCTGCATCGTGAGGAGCTTCTTGCGCAGTTCGTCGGCGAGCGCGGACGCTTCCGCGCCCGGGCTGACAATCCCCTGCGACTCGCGTCCGCGGAGGTTGAAATAGACCTGGCCGATGCCCATGGCATAGGCGCGCGTACGGCTCCAGTCCACATTCTCCCAGAAGGTGCCGCCGCCAAAGAGGTCCGAGAGTTTCTTGTCCTTGGTTTCTGGCTGTCCCTTGAGCGTCATGTAGCCGTTCTGGACCAGCCACGTGTTGAGGTTGACGGCCTTGCGCCACGAATGGAAGCCGTGGTCGGAGACGATCATCACCGGCACCCCGGGCCCCACGCGCCGGACGATTTCGCCGACGAAGTCATCGGCGCGCCGGTAGACCCGTTCGATCGAATCGCCGAACTGCGCCGCGAGCTTCGGGTCGTAGAGCGGGTGCCGGGGATCGATCAGCCGCCACATCATGTGCTGGACGCGGTCGGTGGACTCGATGACGCCGATCAGCAGATCCCAGTCCTTGGCGTCCACGCGGTTGAGGATCACTTTCGCGCGGTCGTCGAAGGCGATCATCAGATCGTCCATGAACGTTTTCTCGTCCATGCGGCCTTCGTTCAGCGCCCACGTCGCTTCCGCCCAGCCGAGCGTGCGGTAGTTACCGACGGCCTGGTAGAGGTCGCCCGAGAATGAGGC
Source organism: Vicinamibacterales bacterium (assembly GCA_046594705.1). GTDB lineage: Bacteria > Acidobacteriota > Vicinamibacteria > Vicinamibacterales > 2-12-FULL-66-21 > JAICSD01. The sequence continues at coordinate 10,739 of JBKJRJ010000339.1, read as the reverse complement.
CGGCGAGGACATCGCAATCGGCGCCCGGTCCGGCTTGAAATTGACGGGCGACACGTAGAGCTGCAGCTCGCTGCCCGCGTTGATCAGCAGCATCTGCATCATGCCGTGGAGCCGGACGATGAAGTTGATCTTGAAAGTGAGGTCGATCCACGGCGACCACTTGCCCGGCTCCAGCCGGATCGTCTGCCCGTCGATCGCAATGGTTGCGGTCTTCCCGGCGCGGTCCCACCGCACCGTCAAGGGCACGCGCACGTCCTGGACCGCCTGCAGCTCGGCGAGCTGCGCGCGATCGCTGTCGCTCAGGGAGGGCCCCTTGCGCCGGATGGCCTCGATCTGCTGTTTCACGATCGGGCTGGGCGGGCCGTCGAGCTCGCTCGACGCCTTGTCGCCCTCGAACACCAGCCGCTTCAGGATGCCGCCCATCTCGGTGTTGCCTTCTTCGTAGCGGCTGAGATCCGTCGCGTAGTACGAGAACGTCCCCATCGTGCCGCGGATGTCGGGCAGCGGCAGACCCGAGAGCAAGTGGCCGTTGTCGATGTCTTCGGGCGGGAAGGTCACCGGGACGGTCAGGATGTCGGAGCGGACGCCCTGCCTGCCGGCCGTCACCCAGAACGAGGTGCCGCCACGGATCGACGTCAGCTTCGGCCTCGAGAGAGGGAAATAGTTGAACAGGAACGTCGCCGGCGTGCGCGTCACCATACCGAGGTCGGGCAGGTAGGTCGTGGTGTCGCGGACGAGGAAGTCGTAGATGTTGTGCTTGCCGGCGTTGACGCCGGTGGCGAACGACGCCCACGCCGTGGGCGACTCCGGCGAGTGCGAGGTCTGGAGCGGAAACATCCCGCCGCCACTGGCCAGCCGGGAAATGTTCGGCAGCTTGCCCTCGTCCATCCACGTCTTCAGGAGGTGGGGATCCATCCCGTCGAAGCCGATGATGACGAGCTTCTGGGTGTATTTCGACGGTGCCCGACGCGCCGTGCCCGAGCAGGCGACGCCCAACGCCGCCACGGCTGCGACGACGAGCGCGAGCCCCTTCACAGATCTCGGCATGAGGTCCGTGAATTATAGCGTGTGTGGTACCGTTCCTCCGGTGAGAGCGCTGGGGATCGACTACGGCGAGCGCCGCATCGGGCTCGCACTGTCGGACGCGACCGGACTCCTGGCGTCGCCGTGGAAACAGCTGCCGAACGACGCCAACCTCCGCGCCGCCGCCGGCCGGCTTGCCGTGGAAGTGCGGGCGCTCGAAGCCGAGGACGACGGGCTGCATGCCGTGGTGATTGGACTGCCGCTGCGGCTCGACGGCTCGCCGAACGATCAGACCGGCCGCGTCCGCACGCTGGCGGAACTCCTCGCGGCGGCCATCACGCCCCCCGTCACGCTGCAGGATGAACGGTTGACGAGTCACGCAGCGGACGCGCTGCTGGCGCAGCGCGAACGCGACTGGCGCAAACGGAAGCAGCACGTGGACGCGATGGCCGCGGCCCTCATCCTGCAGGATTTCCTGGATCACCGGCCGAGACCCACGTCCGGCGCCGCCGATGGAGGTGAACCATGAGACGCCTCACCCTGTTCATCCTGGTGTGCGTCGTCGCGGCCGCGGGCGCCGCCGTCTGGTTGTACCGGGGCGTCGATCGGTCGTTCAAGGGCTACGACGGATCCGAGCAGTTCGTCGAAATCCCGCAGGGCGCCGGATCGGCCACCATCGCGAAGCGTCTCGCCGATGCTGGAGTCGTGCGCGACGTCAACAGCTTCAAGCTGGCGCTCTGGCTGACGGGATCGGGGCGCCGGCTGCAGGCGGGTGAGTACCGGTTCGACGCCGCCATTTCGGCGCGCGCGGCGGCGGCGAAGATCGCGCGCGGCGACGTCTACGTCCGGCCGCTGACCTTTCCCGAGGGGCTCACCTACAAGCAGATGGCGCCGTTGTACGAGAGCAAGGGTTTCGGCCCGGCCTCCGCGTTCGTCACCGCCGCGAAGCAGGCGGCACTGGTGCGGTCGGTCGATCCGGCGGCGCCGGATCTCGAAGGCTACCTGTTCCCCGATACCTACAAGCTGCCGCGCAACACGAGCGCCGACCAGCTCGTGGCGCGCATGGTGGCGGGCGCCATGAAAGCGCTGACGCCGGATCTGACTGCCAAGGCGGAGGCCCGCGGGCTGACGGTGCGCCAGCTCGTCACGCTGGCGTCGATCGTGGAGAAGGAGACCGGCAAACCGGAAGAGCGCCGGATGGTCGCCGCGGTGTACAGCAACCGCTTGAGGATCGGCATGGGGCTGCAGTGCGATCCGACGGTGATCTACGCGCTGGAACGGGCAGGCCGCTACGACGGCAACCTCTCGCGGGAGGACCTGCAGTTCGACTCGCCCTACAACACCTATCGCTACGCCGGCCTGCCACCGGGGCCGATCGCCTCCCCCGGCCGCGCCTCGCTCGAAGCGGCGGTCAACCCGGCCGACGTACCGTACCTGTATTTCGTCAGCAAGAACGACGGCTCACACGCGTTCGCGACGACGCTCGATGAGCACAACCGGAACGTCCAGCAATACCAGGTCCAGTACTTCCGCGACCGGCGCTGACTCCAACGGTCCAACGGTCCCTGGTCCCTGGTCCCTGGTCCCTGGTCCGGGGTCCCTGGTCCGGGGTCGCTGGTCCGGGGTCCCTGGTCCAGGGTCCTTGGTCCGGGGTCGCTGGTCCGGGGTCCTTGGTCCGGGGTCCCTCGTCCGGGGTCGCGCGGGCTTGCGCGTTGTTGCAAGTGGGTGCGTTCGACTACGAACGGTGGTAGTAGTCGCCGCGCGCGGGTAGATTTCCGTCGTGCATTGCATTCGGTCGAAGGTCGCCCTCTCCCTGGTTGGGGCGTTGCTGTTCGTCGCGTCCCCGCTGTACGCGGCGGTGCCGGTCCAGGGCGTGGTGCGCGATGCCCTGGGCGCGGCCGTAGGTGACGCAGACGTCGTGATCGCGACGCCGGAGCGCGCCTCCATTGCGACCGCGCGGACCGACGCCGTCGGACGGTTTCAGGTGGACGTTCCAGTGGCCGGCGTCTACCTCCTGATCGTCACCGCTCCCGGTTTCAGAGAGGCGCGGCAGGCTGTCACGGTCACCGCCTCGGCGTTGAAGTGGCTCGACGTCACGCTGCACATTGCGGGGCTCGAGGAAGCCGTCACCGTCACCGCCGCGCCCGGCCTGGTGCAGGACGCCCGCACCGCCGGGCAGCCGGTCAACGTCATCGACGCGCGGCAGATCATGGACCGCGTCAGCACCGTCGTCGCTGAAGCCGTGACCGGGGAAGCCGGCGTCCAGCTGCAGCGCACCAGTCCGACCATGGCCGGGGTGTTCGTGCGGGGGCTGACCGGCAACAAGGTCAACGTGTTCGTGGACGGCATCCGCTATTCGAACGGCGCCCAGCGCGGCGGCGTCAACACCTTCCTCGATCTGATTGAACCTGGCATGCTCGAATCGATCGAAATTCTGCGCGGGCCCTCCAGCGCGCAGTACGGCAGCGACGCGCTGGGCGGCAGCATCCAGTTCCTCACCCGCGTCCCGCTGGTCGGTGGCGTCAACCGCCGGCCCTGGGGCGGCTCCCTCTCGGCATCCGGCGGCACCAGCCACCGCAACGGCGGCGGCGAACTGTTCGGCGCCTACTCGGGCCGCACGGTGGGCCTGACGATGAGCCTGGCGGGCCGCAAGACGGGTCAGCTTCGAACCGGCCGTGGCATCGACTCGCACGCGGCGGTGACGCGGTTCCTCGGCGTCCGCTCCGATGTCCTGATGGGCGACCGCCTGCCCTCCACCGAGTTCGACCAGGCGGGCGGCTCGCTGCGCGCCCACTGGGCGGTGTCGGACCGCTCGCGCGTGATCGCGTCGTTCGCGCGCAGCCACCAGGACGGGGGCGAGCGCTACGATCAGCTGCTCGGCGGCGACGGCAACCTGATTGCCGAACTGAATGACCTCTCGCTCGACTTCGGCTCGCTCCGCTTCGAACGGCTTGGCGCCGGATTCGCCGATTATCTCGCGCTGACCTACTCGATCAACCGCCAGCGTGAAGAGCGCGTCAACCAGGGCGGCAACGGCAACGCGACGGCGACGATTGGCCACGAGCCGGAGCGGACCACCGTCCACGGTCTGCAGGCCGCCCTCTCCAAGCAGTTGTCGCCGCGCGCGGCGATCACCGCCGGCGGCGACGCCTACTTCGAGCGTCTGACGTCCGAGGCCTTCAACGTCAACCCGGTCACCGCGGCGGTCTCGCCCCGGCGTCCACGGATCCCCGACCAGGCGACCTTCCGCCAGGGCGGCGCGTTCGTGCAGTCCACCTTCGACGTGGTTCCCGATCGACTGCGTCTGCTCGGCGCGGTGCGGGTCGGCGGCGTCTCCTACCAGGCGCGCGCCGCCGACAGCCCGCTCGTCGGCGGGCTGCCGCTCTGGCCCGACGACGCATTGACGGCGTCGAGCCCGACCTTCCGCGCGTCGGCGGTCGCCACCCCGGACGAGAGCTGGACCATCTCCGCGTCGGTGAGCCGGGGCTTCCGCGCGCCGCACATGACCGACCTCGGCACGCTGGGCGTGACGGGTTCAGGCTTCGAAGTCGCGGCGCCCGACGTGGCGGGCCGCGGTGGCTTCGTCGGTTCGACCGCCGACGCCGACGCGGTCACCACGGGCGACGCCGTGGACCAACTGGGCCCCGAAACCAGCCTGCAATACGACGGCTCGATCGGCTATCGCCGCCCGCGGTGGCGCGTCGAGTTCACCGCGTTCGTCAACCACATTGACGGCAACATCCAGAAGCAGGCGTTGATCCTGCCCGCCGGCGCCGTCGGCACGACGCTCGGCGGCACGGCCATCGTCTCGCAGAACGCCAACGGCGTCGTGTTCGTCGCGGCGACGACCGTCCCTGTCCTGGTGCGTGCCAACTTCGATCGGGCCCGCATCTGGGGAGTGGAGCACAGCGGCCACTTCACACTCGCGGAGCCGCTGTCACTCCAGACGGTGTTCACCTACCTGCGCGCGAAAGACACGCTGACCGGGTTGTCGCCGAATATTGAAGGGGGCACGCCCGCGCCCGAGGCCTACCTGATGGCGCGCTGGCAGCGGCCGCAGTCCCGCTGGTGGGTCGAGCCCTACCTGCACGTCGCATGGCAGCAGACCCACCTGTCCTCGCTGGACCTGGGCGATCGCCGCACCGGCGCCGGCCGTAGCCGCGCCAGTATCCAGGCCTTCTTCCGCAACGGCGCGCGCCACCGCGGCTGGATCGGCGCGGGCTCCGACGGCACCTTCGGGACCGCCGACGACGTGGTGATCGCCACCGGTGAAACGCTCGCGCACATCCAGGACCGCGTGCTCGGCGCCGGCGTCAACGCGTCCTCACTGTTCACCGCGATTCCCGGCTACGCCACCACCGGGATCCGTGTCGGCGTCAAGGCGGGCCGCCACCAGTTGTCGGTGCACGCCGAAAACCTGACCGACACGAACTACCGCGGGATCAGCTGGGGCGTCGATGGGCCAGGCCGGGGACTGTCGGCGCGATACTCGTTCAGCTACTGACTGCCCCGGGCTCTTGGTTTACATCTTCGGGTTTGGTGTTTTGCTGCCTTCCACAACACCCGTCGGTTCGTTCAGCGCGGGTTGTCGCCACCCCACTTCAGCTTCTCCCTCAACACATCGAAGTAGGTGCGGTTGGCGGAGCTGATGATGCGGAGCGGACGCGGGGCGCGGCGGACGCTGATCAGATCGCCGGCCTGCAGAGGGAACCCGGACTGGCCGTCAAACGTGACATAGACCTCGTTGCCTTCCATGATCGGCCGCACGTGGACGTCCGACGAGCCCGAGATCACCACCGGCCGGTTGGTCAGCGTGTGCGGCGCGATGGGCGTGAGGATCATGGCGTCGACCGCCGGGTGGACGATCGGGCCGCCGGCGGCGAGGTTGTAGGCGGTGGAACCGGTGGGGCTCGCGATGATCAGGCCATCCGCCCGCACGCGGGTGACCGGCGCATCCCCGACCGTGACGGAAATCTCGATGATCCGCGACAGCGCGCCTTTCGTGATGACGACGTCGTTGAGGCAGTAATGGTCCGCGAACGGCGTATCGTTTCGTGACGTGCGCGCCGAGAGCATCGCGCGGGTTTCGATGACGGCCTGTCCGGCAAGCGTCGCCTCGAGCGCATCGTAGAGCTCGGGCAACGTGATCTCCGTCAGGAACCCGAGGCTGCCGAAGTTCACGCCGAGGATGGGGATGTCGGTGCCGGCGCGGGCGATGCGATCCGCCATGCCGATCAGCGTGCCGTCGCCGCCGAGCACCACCAGCAGGTCGCAGGCGCCGGGCAACTCGTCACGGGACACGGTCGGCCGCCCCGCCGGCACGCCAGCCAGCCGCGCCGTTTCGGTCTCGAACACCGGGTGGACACTGCGCGCCTCGAGCCAGCCGGCGAGCTCCGCCAGGACTCCCGACGCCGCCTCGAGGCCCCGCTTGGCCGTCAGGCCCACTCGTGTAATCGCGTCAGCCATGTCGCAGGTGCAGGAAGAATTCGCGATTGCCCTCGGTGCCCGTGATCGGGGACTCGGTCATCGCGACGCGGCTCAATCGTAGCGCATTCGCCGCAGCCGCGACCTCGTCGATCACGCGCGCGTGGACGGCCGCGTCGTGGACCAGCCCCCCCTTGCCCACTTCCTCGCGCCCCGCCTCGAACTGCGGCTTGACCAGCACGATCAGATCGGCCGTCGGCAGGAGCAGCGGCACCAGGGCCGGGAGGATGTGCCGCACGGAAATGAACGACACATCCATCGTCACCACCTCGAAGGCGCGCGCGTCCCCGGGCAGCTGGTCGGGCGTCAGCGCCCGCGCGTTCAGGCGTTCGAGTACGACGACGCGCGGATCGCTGCGGAGCTTCCAGTCGATCTGGCTGTGGCCGACGTCGAGGGCGACGACCCGCGGCGCGCCGCGGCGGAGGAGCACGTCGGTGAAGCCGCCGGTAGAGGCGCCGACGTCGAGCGCGAGGCGGCCAGTCACGTCGACCCCGAACACATCGAGCGCGTGCGCCAGCTTGACGCCGCCGCGGCTGACATACGGATGATCCGGCTCGATGAGCGAGAGGTGCGCGTCGGCGGCCACTGGCGCGCCCGCCTTGGACACGACCTCGCCGTTGACCCGCACCCGCCCGGCGAGGATCAAACCGCGCGCGCGTTCACGCGATACGACCAGCCCTCTGGCGACGAGCGCGGCGTCAAGACGCGAGGTCTCTGGTTTCACAGTTACCAGTTACCAGGAGCAGTTGCCGGTGCCCGTGCCCGTGGCCAGGAACTCACTGACAGGGTCCAATTAGTTTGTCCGCCCTGTGACCCAGTGGGCGATCGCCGGCAAATGGCCGGCGAGGGGCGGCAGGCCGGCGGCGGCCGGTTCGGCCAGGGCCGCGAGCGCCCGCTCGACGCAGTCGGCCGCCATGGTGCGGGAGGTCTCGAGACCGAAGAGCGCCGGGTAGGTGGGCTTGCCGGCGGCCGCGTCCTTGCCCGTCGTCTTGCCGAGGTCGTGCGAGGCGCCCTCGACGTCGAGAATGTCGTCGACGATCTGGAACGCGAGCCCCAGCTCGGACGCGAAGCCCTCGAGCGCCGCGAGATGCGCGTCGCCGGCGCCCGCCATCACGCCCCCGGCGGCGGCGGAGGCGCGAATGAGCGCCCCGGTCTTCCTCGCATGCATCGCGCGCAGCCCCTCGCCGTCGAAGGCGGCGCCGGCCCCGGCCGCCTCGAGGTCGAGGGCTTGTCCGCCGACCATGCCGCACGGACCCGCGGCCTCGGCCACGATCCGGATCGCACGCACCAGGCGTGCGGCCATCGCTGGTTCGGCGGCGGCCGGTTGGCGCGACATCAGCGCGAAGGCCTCGGTGAGCAAGCCGTCGCCCGCGAGGATCGCCAGCCCTTCGCCGAACACGACATGACTCGTCGGCCGGCCCCTGCGCATGGTGTCGTTGTCCATCGCCGGCAGGTCGTCGTGCACCAGCGAGTAGGTGTGAATGAGCTCGAGGGCGCAGGCCACCGGCAAGGCCAGCTCACGGGCACGAGGCACGCTGGTGCCGTCCGCCAGCGCGATGGCTTCCGCGGAAGCCAGCGCGAGCATCGGGCGGAGCCGTTTTCCCCCGGCGAAGAGGCTGTAGCGCATCGCCTCGCCGACCCGCGCGGGGCAGGCCGGCCCGACCGGCAGAAAGCGCTCCAGCGCGGCGTCCACCTCGCCGCGCCGCGCGTCGAGCCATTCGCGGAGGGCGTTCACCGGGCCCGGTCGTCGGCGTCGGCCGAAAGGGAAGCCGGCGCGGCCTTGATCTCTCCGCGCTCGTTGAGAATCTCGACGCGGCGCTCCGCTTCCTCGAGCTTCGCATGGCAGAAGCGCGAGAGCTGCACGCCGCGTTCGAACAGGGCGAGCGACTTCTCGAGCGCGAGGTCGCCTTCTTCGAGCGTCTTGACGATCGATTCGAGTTCGGCGATGGCGGATTCGAAATCCTTGATCGTAGGGTCCATAATTTACCTTCGCCGGCCGCCCGGCGGATCCTCCGCGGCGGTCTCGACACGGCAGCCGATCTCCCCGCTGGCCAGCGTGATCTGCACCCGATCCCCGGGCGACATCGCGGCGGCGCTGCGGACGATGGCCGTCTTGTCCTCGTTCCAGCACACAGCATAACCGCGTCCCAGGACCGCCAGCGGGCTCAGATTTTCGAGCCGTCCGGCGAGCGCCCGGAAACGCGCGTCGGCCCGGTGACGGGTCTTGTGCGCCGCGCCGCTCAGCCGTCCCTCGGCGGCGGTCAGACGTCCCCGGATCGAGGCCAGCCGGCGCGCGAGATCGCGCTGCTCGAGCCGCTGCCGCAGCCCGCGATAGTCGCGGGCGCGCCCTTCGATCAGCCGCCCCACCGCGTCGCGCAACTGGTGCGTCAGCTCCGCGGCATGGCGGCCCCGCATGCCGACTCGTGCCGTGAAACCGGCCAGGCCGCGACGGCTGCCGAGCACGTGGACCGCGGCGCGGCGGCGCTGCAGATCCGATCGGACGGCGGCGCGCAGCCGCCCGGTCAGCCGATCGATGCGATGGCAGAACTCGTCTTTCGCCGCGACCACCATTTCGGCGGCGGCCGACGGCGTCGGCGCCCGGAGGTCGGCGACGAAGTCCGCAATCGTGAAATCCACTTCGTGTCCGACCGCGGACACCACGGGCACCGGACAGGCCGCGATCGCGCGCGCGACGCGCTCCTCGTTGAACGCCCAGAGGTCCTCGATCGATCCCCCCCCGCGGCCGACGATGATGACGTCCACGCCCGGCACCCGTCCCAGCATGCGGATGGCGGTGGCGATATCGGCGGCCGCGTCCTCCCCCTGCACGCGGGCCGGGCGGATCAGCACGCTGGCGTTCGGCGCGCGGCGGCGGAGCACTTTCAGGATGTCGCGCAGGGCCGCGCCGTCGAGCGAGGTGACAATGCCGATGCGGCGGGGCAGGGCGGGCAGGGCGCGCTTGCGCGCCGGTTCGAACAACCCTTCGGCCTGGAGGCGCTTCTTGAGCTGCTCGAACGCGAGCTGCAGGGCGCCGAGGCCGTGCGGTTCCATGTGCTCGCAGACGATCTGGTATTCCCCCTTCGGCTCGTAGACGCCGAGCCGGCCGCGGGCGATGACGTGCAGGCCGTCCTCCGGCTTGAAGCGCAGGTAACGCACCGCCGTGCGGAACATCACGGCCTTGATCTGGGCGCCGCCATCCTTGAGCGTGAAATACATGTGACCGGTATTCCACACCTTGCAGTTCGAGACCTCACCCTCGATCCAGACCTCGCCGAAGGTCGTTTCGATCAGCGCGCGGATGCCGGCGGTCAGCTCGCTGATCGAATAGATGCGGCGCTCGATCCGGGGGGGCGACGTGGGGAGTGGGGCGTCCTCGAGCGGCGGCTCCTCGTCCTCGAACGGTGTGTCAAAGAGATCCGCCACTAGCGGTTCGCGGGTGCCGCGGTGGCCAGCGTCTCGACGTCGGCCGCGGAGAGGTTGAGCCGCTGGATCGCGGTCGCCTTGCCGGTGGCCTGGTCGGCGGTGACGATGACTCCGTTCAGCCGTCCGGGACCGCTCGACGACTCGAACCGGGCCGGCAGCCCGGTGACGAACTTGCCCAGCGCGATTTCCGTGGTCACGCCGATGATCGAGTCGTGCGGCCCGGTCATGCCGGCATCCGTCAGGTAGGCGGTACCTTTCGGCAGAATGCGCTCGTCCGCCGTCTGCACGTGCGTGTGGGTGCCGAACACCGCGGTGACGCGGCCGTCGAGATGCCACCCCATCGCGACTTTCTCGGAGGTGGCCTCGGCGTGAAAGTCCACGAAGATGACGCGCGCCCTGGCGCGCATGGCGTCGATCTCCCTGAGCACCACGGCGAACGGATCGTCGAGCGGCTGCATGAAGATGCGTCCCATCACGTTGATGATGCCGATCGGCTCGCCCGAGCGGGTCTGTCCGACGTAACTGCCGCGGCCGGGGGCGCCGGCGGGGAAATTCGCGGGCCGCAGCAGCTTGGGCTGCCGCGGAATGTAGTCGAGGACCTCCTTCTTGTCCCAGACATGATTCCCTGTCGTCATCGCGTCAACGCCGTAGGACAGGATGGTGTCGGCGATGTCTCCGGTGACGCCGAAGCCGGCGGCCGAATTCTCGACGTTGGCAATCACGAAGTCGAGCGACTCGCGCTCGACCAGCGCGGGCACGGCGCGCCGCACGATCTCTCGTCCGGGCTTGCCGAAGATGTCGCCGATGAA
>JBKJRJ010000338.1:0-3674 GCA_046594705.1 Vicinamibacterales bacterium | reverse complement strand
ACCAGCGGCAGCGCATACCGGCCGAAGACGTGCGAGTGCGTGGAGAGCACGTAGAAGAAGCCCAGGGTGAACACCACCGGGGGCACCCAGCGGGCGCGATCGGTGCGCCACAGCACCAGAGCCATCCCACCGGCCGCGAGCGGCGCGGACCAGCGGGCGCCCGGCGGCGACAGGTGCTTCACGTAGACCAGCCACGGCGCGTCCGCGGTCGAGGACGGCGCCGCGAACCGGGAGAACTGCGCCGCGAAGCCGTCGAGGAACGCCGGTAGATCCAGCACCGTGTAGGGCGCCCCGGCGAGGAAGGCCAACGCGGCCGCCCCGAGGATCGCGCCGAGCGTCCGCAGCCGATCGGGGCAGGACCGCTCGTGCACCAGCCACGCGGCCAGCACCGCCACCAGCGCGAGCCCGCCGTTGTACTTGGCGGCGGCGGCGAGGCCGCAGGCGCCGCCGGCCCACGCATACGCGCGCCACGTGCCGAGACGCGCGGCGCGCACCGCCAGCCACACCGCGAGCGTCGTCAACGCCGCCATCGGCACGTCGGTGAGAATGAAATGCGATTCGCGGACGTGCAGGGGGCGCACCGCCAGCATGGCGGCCGCCAGCAGCGCCACCCGGCGCGACGACAGTTCGAGCGCCATGCGGTAGGTCAGCCAGACCGTGGCCACGCCGACCAGCGCCGCGACGACCCGGCCCGCCGAATACACCGCGGCAATCGAGTAGGCATCGAGCGACGCCCACTCCCCTTGCAGCGCACCCCACAGGAAGCGGACGATCGCCACCAGCGCGTGCGCGTAAATCACCAGGGTCGGGTAGTCGAAGATGTGCGGATCCCAGTCACCGGTCTGCAGGATCCGGAGTGCCCGCCCGACCACCTGCGGCTCGTCGATGCCGACGGCGTGAGGAATCCCGGCGTCGCCGAACCACAGCCGGGCCGCGGCGGCGACCGCGAGCACGATGACGAGCAGCGAGAGCTCGGCGGCGCGGCGGAAGGTGACGGGGCGGTCCGCGGACATGCAGGTGCACGCGCAGGATACCATCGTGGTTGCCTTGAATTATGATTCCGGGATGGCGCACGCCTTCACGATCGGCGTCGAGGAAGAGTTTCAGATTGTCGATCCGGAGACCTGGGAGCTGCGCTCGCACGTGTCCGAGCTGCTGGCGTCGAGCGCGTCCCTGGGCGACCAGATCAAGCGCGAGCTCCACCAGTCGATCGTCGAGGTCGGCACCAAGATCTGCGCCGACGTGACCGAGCTCGAACACGAAGTCCGCCATCTCCGCCGGGAACTGTCGCAGAGCGCCGAGCGGGTCGGCCTCCGGATCGCGGCCGCCGGCACGCATCCGTTCTCGAACTGGAAGGATCAGATCCTCTCTCCGGGCGAGCGCTACGAGAATATCGTCGAAGAACTGCAGCAGCTGGCGCGCTCCCTCCTCATCTTCGGCCTCCACATCCACGTCGCCGTACCCGACCGGGCCAGCACGATCGAGCTCCTGAACGAGGCGCGTTATTTCCTGCCCCACCTGCTGGCGCTGTCCACCAGCTCGCCGTTCTGGCAGGGGCGCGACACCGGGCTCAAGTCGTACCGCACCACGGTGTTCCGCCGCTTTCCGCGCAGCGGCATCCCCGACCAGTTCAACTCCTGGAGCGAGTACGAGGAATACCTCGATACCCTCGTCGAGTTGCATTGCATCGACGACGGCAAGAAGGTGTGGTGGGACCTGCGGCCGCATCCGACCTTCGGCACGCTCGAGTTCCGGGTCTGCGACGTGCCGACCTCGCCGCGGGTGACGGTCGCGCTCGCCGCGCTGGCACAGGCGCTGGTCGTCAAGCTCTACCGCTTGCGCCGCAGCAACCTCGGCTTCCGCATCTATTCCCGCGCGCTGGTCGAGGAGAACAAGTGGCGCGCGGCGCGCTACGGGCTGGACGGCCGCCTGATCGACTTCGGCAAACGCATGGAAGTGCCGATGCGGGAGCTGGCACTCGAGCTCCTCGAATTCGTGGACGACGTGGTGGACGAGCTCGGCAGCCGGAAAGCCCTCAATTACGTCCACACCATTCTTGCCGAGGGCACCAGCGCAGACCGGCAGCTGCAGGTCTACCGACAGACCGGCGACCTGCGTGCCGTCGTCCGCTGGCTGGTGGACGAAACGCGGGCGGGGCATGAGGAAGTGGAGGTCTCGTGAAAGTCGGGCTGCTCTGTGGCCGGGAATATTCGTTTCCGCCGGCATTCCTCGAACGCGTCAACGCGGACGGCCGCGCGCACGGGATTACCGCCGAAATGGTCACGCTGACCGGCACGACGATGGGCGAGCCGTCGGCCTACCGCGTCATCGTCGATCGGATTTCGCACGAGGTCGAGTATTACCGTGCCTTTCTGAAGCACGCGGTGCTAGAGGGGAGCTACGTCATCAACAATCCCTTCTGGTGGACCGCCGACGACAAGTTCTTCAACTACTCGGTGGCGCGCAAGGTCGGCGTGGCGGTGCCGAAGACGGTCGTGCTGCCGCAGAAGTCGTATCCGGCCGGCGTGGACCTGACCGACCAATCGCTGCGCAATCTCGGCTACCCGATCGACTGGGACGGGCTGCTGGACTACGTCGGACGGCCCGCCATCCTGAAGCCGTTCTCGGGCGGCGGCTGGAAGCACGTCTACAAGGTCCACGACAAGGCGGAGCTGCTCGCCGCCTATGACGTCACCGGGCCGTATTGCATGACGCTGCAGCAGTTCATCAACTTCGACCAGTACGTGCGCTGTTTCACGTTCGGCAAGACCGACATCACGCCGGTACGGTACGACGTGCACGAACGCAAATACCTGGTCGAGCACGACTACCTCTCGTCCGAGCTGGGCGCTCGCATCGTCAGGGACGCGCAGACCCTGAACCTGGCGCTCGGCTACGAGATGAACACCATCGAGTTCGCGGTGCAGGACGGCATTCCCTACGCGATTGATTTCCTGAATCCCGCTCCGGACTTCGAGCGCGACCGCATCACGCAGCATTATTTCGACCTGGTGATCGACAAGATGTCCGCGATGGTGATCGACCGCGCCGTGAGTGGCCGCGCGCAGCAGTCCTGGCCGCGCTGGGCGCAGATGGTCGGCCTGTCCGACCAGGCGCCGGGGCCGGTATGAGGCCGGCGGTGTCCCCCCTGGTTCCTCACCTGCAAGTTGGGCGACACCGCGTGAAGGCACTGGCGGATGGCTAACGATACGGACCCCATCGGCGCGTGGCACGCGCTGGTGCGGCAGCAGACGGACGCGACCCTGTGCACCAGTCTGGCGGCGCGCATGCGCGAGCGTCACCTGACGTTTGGCGGCCGCCTGCTGTGCCCGTTCCTGCGTCCGTTCTTTCTCGATCCGGCCGACGAGGCGCGCGTGGCGCGCGCAGCCGAGGCGCTGTGGCGTCTGGGCGAGCGGCTGGCCCAGGTGGCCGCGAGCGACGAGAGGTTGATGCGAGATCTCGGGCTGAACGACGCCGAGGTGGCGCTGGCGCGGATCGACCCCGGCTACGGCGTGGCCAGTACGGCCGGGCGCGCCGACGCGTTCCTGCTGCCGGATTCGCTCGAGTTCGCCGAGTACAACGCGGAAAGCCCGGCCGGGCCAGGTTACAGTCAACGCCTCGCGGAGTTGTTCGACGGCGAGCCCCTCATGGATCGCTTCCGGGAGCAGTTCAGG
>JBKJRJ010000212.1:0-5281 GCA_046594705.1 Vicinamibacterales bacterium | reverse complement strand
GGGCGGCCACGAGATCTCGCCCGACGTCGCGGGGCTCGAGAATGTGCTGTTGCAGGCGATGCGGCCGTTCCTCTCGCGATGCGCCGACGCCATCATGGCGCGCACCCTGTTCCAGGCCTGGCCGCACGGCAACTGTCCGATCTGCGGCGGCGAGCCCGACTTCTCGGTGATCACGCCCGCGGCCGAGCGACTGCTCATCTGCTCCCGCTGCACTTCGCGATGGCGGTTCCACCAGCTCGCCTGCCCGTGGTGCCTCAACGCGGACCGCAGCCGGATCACGTCGTTCGCCACTCGTGACGGCCTCTACCGGCTGAATGGGTGCGACGCCTGCCAGCGCTACATCAAGGCCTTCGACGGCCGCAACGCCTCCCGCCAAGTCATGCCCGGCGTGGACGCCATCGCCACACTGACGCTCGATGCCGCGGCGGTGCAGCGCGGATATAAGTAGGCTTTAGGCGCCCAAAAGCCTACTTCGGCGTTTGATCCTTGAAGAGTTCCGCGGCCTTCGTATTTAGCCAGCTGAACAGATGGCGCGTCTCCCAGAACCGTCCGTTGTTCGAGGTCGCCCCGAGGACGACGACGGCGACGGGGTTGCCTTGGGGGAGGCGCAGCAGGGTGGCGAGGCAGTAACCCGACTTGCTGATGAAGCCGGTCTTGCCCGCCATCACCTCCACGTCGCCGTTCATGACGATGTGGTTGGTGGAGTGAATCGGGATCATCCGGCGGGTGGTGGCGACCGTGTAGGTCGGCGTCCGCATGATGGAGGCGAGCCGCTCGTCGCTGGCGGCGAAGGTGATGAGGTGCGAGAGATCGAACGCTGATGACACGTTATTGGCGTTCAGGCCGGACGGATCCGCGAACGACGTGTTCTGCAGACCCAGCTCGATAGCCTTCTCGTTCATCCGCTCGATGAACGCGGAGGTGCCGCCATGCGAGGTGCGCGCAAGCGCCCGGGCGGCCGCGTTATCGGACGGGATGAGAAGCAGGTGCAGCAGTTCGGACGCGATCAGCCGATCGTTCGCCTTGAGGTAGGTCGTCGATGCGGCGAACACGTCGCTGCGCTCGATCGTGATCTCGGCATTGAGGTCGGGGCTGTCCTCGAGGTAGACCAGGGCGGTCATCACCTTGGTGATGCTGGCAATCGACCGCTTGTCCTGGGAATTCTCCTCGTAGAGGACCTGGCCGGTCACCGGGTTGAACACAATCGCGGCGGCGGCGCGGATGTCGGGGATGACCTGGCCGGCGGCGTCGGTCTTGAACCGCGGCGTCATCGCATCCTGGAGCGAACGCAGGCTGCGGAGCCGGGCCTGCTCGCGCGCCCGCACCGAGGCGCGGGCACTCGCCAGGCGGCTCCTGCGCGCCCTCGATGTCGTCGAGGAATACGCGGGTTTCTTCTTCGCGGCGGGCGCGCGGCGTGAAGATGCGGATTTTTGCGGGGCCGCCTCAGCGGGCACTGCGGAAACGGGCAGGCACATCCCGACGCCCAGCAGCGTCGACAAGAGTCTTACGACCAACATCGGGCGGATCAGGCGCACGAATCCTCCGCGTACGGCCAAACAGTCGGCTGGGAGCGACCGATTGACAAATTGATTGGAACACCCGAAGTGTAGCATAACCACCAACGGATGCAACCACTTATAGACCTCAGCCGCTTATTCCCCCGGTCTGAGCCTTTACAAGACCCGTTCCATCAGGGCCATAAAATCCGGCCAGTATGGTATTTTCGGCTCCGCGAGGAGACTCCGACAGCCCCATGACCCACCACGACGAAGAATTCAGGGCCTTACGCGCCACCATCCGCGAACGCGGGACCGCCCGGATGATCCTCCTGCCGGTGACGTTCGGTGTCTGGGCTGGGGTGGCGATCGCGACCACCGCCGCCATCCAGCTCCCCGTCGCGGCGCTGTTGCCGCTGCTGGTGCTGGCGGCCGGGTTCGAGGCCATCTACGCCCTTCACATCAACGTGGAACGCATCGGCCGCTACCTTCAGGTGTTCCACGAACCGGACGGCGGTTGGGAACACGTCGCCATGACGTTCGGGCAGCGCTTCCAGGGCCGCGGTCCCGACGCGCTGTTCAGCACGCTCTTCCTGATGGCGACCGCGCTCAACTACCTCCCCGTCGCCCTCGGCGGGACGACCCCGGAGCTGGTGGCGTGCGGCCTGCTCCATCTCGTACTCGCGGTGCACATCGGCACCGCGCGCAGCCGAGCGACCGCCCATCGCAAGGTCGACCTGGAGCGCTTCGAAGCCATCAAGCAGGGGTAACTCCTCCGCGCCGAATCCAATCCGCCGTTGACACCAATTCAATAGATGGCGCGACGTTGACAGGACTCGATACGCGCTTGTCGAATTCCGCCCGTTTTACTGACGCGGCCCCCGGAACCTCAGCGGTACAGAAATTGCTCTTTGGAGAGCGGTTCGGAGGGGTCGCCATGATGAGTCTCGTTCGCCTTCTCAGCTTCACCACACTCGCCTGCGGGTGCGTCACCGGCAAGTACCGGGAAATCGCCACTCACCGCGAGGTCGTCTACGTCGAGGAAAAAGGCAACGGCTGCGCGCAGCACGCCCATCGTCGCAATCACACGCTGGCACCCGCGCGGTTCGGTGCCTCCGCCACGCTCCCGGTCGCGCAAGCCAGTTAGTCGTTTGCGGTTCGTGGTTTGTGGGTTTATCGTG
The DNA here is from genome assembly GCA_046594705.1 of Vicinamibacterales bacterium. Taxonomy (GTDB): domain Bacteria; phylum Acidobacteriota; class Vicinamibacteria; order Vicinamibacterales; family 2-12-FULL-66-21; genus JAICSD01. Next base: position 2,604 of record JBKJRJ010000212.1, on the reverse strand, counting down.
GCAGTCCACGACCCACGACAACCTACCAACCACCGGCGACAAACTGTAAACTCCCCCGATGCCCCTTGCCTGGAAGCCGGCGCGGCTTCCCAAGCCCCATACCCAGATTGAAACCCGCCGCGGCACCCTCCGGTTCTACCTCGGAGACTGCCTCGAAGTGCTCCGTTCCATGACACCCGGGGCCATTTCTGTCATCGTCACCTCCCCGCCGTATAACCTCGGCGTGCGCTACCGGAGCTACGACGACACCCTCCCCAGGGACCGTTACCTGGACTGGACGGGAGCCTGGATCAAGGCCGCCACGAGGGTGCTCGACCCGGCGGGGTCGCTGTTCCTCAACGTGGGGGCGAAGCCAACCGACCCGTGGGGTGCGCTCGACGTGGCTCAGGCGGCGCGCCAGCACCTCCAGCTCCAGAACACCATCCACTGGATCAAGTCGATCGCCATCGACCAGGACGCGGCCGGGGCGAGCGCTGGGCTGACGCGTGACCTGAATGTCGGCCACTACAAGCCGATCAACAGCGAGCGCTTCATCAACGACTGCCACGAGTTCATCTTCCACTTCACGCCGGGGGGGCGCACCCCGCTCGACCGCCGCGCCATCGGGGTCAAGTACCAGGATGCGTCAAACGTGGCGCGCTGGGCCGGCGGGGCCGCCAACCGGCGATGCCGCGGCAACACCTGGTTCATCCCCTACCAGACGATCCAGAGCCGCGACAAGGACCGCCCGCACCCCGCCACCTTCCCGCCGCGCGTCCCCGAGTACTGCGTGCGGCTCCACGGCCTGTCGCGCGCCCGGGTGTTGATGGACCCCTTCCTCGGCCTCGGCAACTCTGGACTGGCAGCCGCTGAACTGGGAATTGACTTCGTGGGTGTGGAGATCGACAAGCACTACCTGGCCGAGGCCGTCGACCGGGCCCGGTCCTTCATCGCCAATCGCTGACACGACCCTCCGCCACGCTCAGGGCAGACGGTCTCACGATGGGCCGCAGGGACAAAAAGAGAGCCCGCCAGAGACCTTGTGTCAGGTTCTGTGCGGGCTGTTGGGTCTCTGCGACCGCCGCGTGATCGGACGGGACGTCTATCTAAAGGTGTAGCGAAGGGTCACCATGAACTTATAGACATCGTCCAGGCTGCTGGTCTGCTCGAACGAGTGGTCCATGAGGGCGCCGCTGAAGGCGCGCAGGCGATAGCCGAGGGCGCCGTTGGTGTCGGCCGCCGGGTTGGTCAGCGGCGAGTTGCTGACCAGCCGCTGCGACACGCCCCAGTTCTTGTTCACCAGGTTCCCGAAGTTCAGCATGTCGATCCGCAACGTGAACCCCTGCCGCGCTCCCTTGACGTCATGGAACAGGTTCTGCTGGAGGCTGAGATCCATCCGCTTCACGAGCGGCAGGAACAGGGCGCCGCGCTGCGCGTACTCCCCGCGATGCTTGCTCAGATAGGGATCCTGCGCGATGTAGGCGTCCCAGGCGGCGGCCTGCTGGGCGGGCGTGAAGGTCACGCCACCGGCAACGAACTGCTGGAAGTTCATTTCCGCCTGGTTGCGGTGGATGTACAACAGATCGTTGGCGGTGCCCGTATCGCCGTTGGCGTCCCCCGAGAACACGTAGCTCACGTTGTTGATGGTGCGCGCCTCCCAGTACGCCGACACCGTCGTCTTGCCGAAGCCGAAGTACTCCTTGGAATACGCCCCAGTGACGAACAGACGGTGCCCGGGCGACGCACTCGAATACGCCAGCGGTGGCAGGTTCGGGTCGCCGGGAATCTGGTTGGATTGCCACGAGCCCAGCGCGATCGAACCCGGATCGACGATGTTCCTGGCGCGGCCGTAGCTGTAGGCGCCTTTGAAGAAGACGCCGTTTCGGTACGAACCGTCGAGCGTCTGCGCGATGTTCCACGAGCGGCCGACGTTCTGGTTCCTCAGCACGATCGCGTTGGCGACGTTCTGATTGGCAGGCAGGCGGGTCGCGACGGTCCCGGCGGGCGCCACCCAGCGCGGACGCGCATCGGCCCCGGTGAACGCCGACTGCGCGCCGGGGAGGTTGGCGTTGATGTAGTAGATGCCATTGACGTCGCGATTGAAGATGTACTCGGTCGTAGACCTGATCCCGGCCCAGAGCCGACGGTCGAGCGCGATGTTACTCCGCCAGATCTGGGGGAACTTGAAGTTCGGGTCGGTCAGCGCCAGCTCGTAGTTCGCCGCGGGCGCGCCGGTGGGCGTGCCTTTGGGCTTGTAGAAATCGGGATCGGGGTTGAACGGCCGGGCGAACGTGCCGCCCGTCGGCCTGATCTCATCGAAGCCGGTCAGGACCCCGGTACTGCCGATCTGGTTGGAAATCCATACGTAGGCCGGCTTCCCGGTGAACACGCCCGTGCCGCCGCGGAGCTGGGTGTTGCGGTCGCCAAAGACGTCCCAGTTGAAGCCGACGCGCGGGGACCACAGGAACTTCGGATCCGGCAGCTTGGCGGTTGAGTACTGCACCGCGCTGCCGAACTGGTCGCGAAACGTCTTGGCATCGGCGGCGGCGTTGGCGTAGCCGGTGTTGCCGAACTTCGCCACGTCGAGCCGAATACCGCCGACGATCTTGAGATTGCTCCGCACGC
>JBKJRJ010000103.1:0-9041 GCA_046594705.1 Vicinamibacterales bacterium | reverse complement strand
AGGGAACCCGCGGGCGCGGGCGAATTACGAAGCCTTTCCGCCGTTCTCGAAGAAGGCTTACGTGCACTGGATCGGCAACGCCAAGCGGGAGGACACGCGCCGCCGCCGCCTGGCCGAAGCCGTGGAACTGATCGAGCGCAATGTGAAGCTGCCGCACGACAACGGTTGAGTGCGCGGCTTTTGCAGGGATGTCCTCCATACAGGAGGGACCCCAATGAACAATCAGGGTAAGCGCGACCAGCAGGGCACCGCCGGGCAGACCGGCCACCCGGCCAATCCGACAGGCACCTCGGGGCGGCAGGGCCAGAGCGGCGCACCGCAGGGGCAGCACGACGCCAATCATCCGCCGCCCCGCCGACCGGTCTATTCGGATGACGACGAGGAGTCGGGTCTGGGCAACCGGATCACGAACCGCTAACTCCTACAGATCTCGCTGGCGGTGTCGCCTCACGCGACGCCGCCGCCTACCTACTCGTAGCGAAGCGCGACCATGGGATCCACCTGTGACGCCCGATGGGCGGGGATCCATCCCGCCATGATCGCCACGGCCGAGAGCGCCACGGCCGAGATGGCGAGCACCCACGGGTCCCACCTTTCATCTCGTAGAGGAGCGACTCGGCCTTGACGCCGATCGCCACCGCTCCCGCGAGTCCGATCGCGCCGCCGATCGCCGTCATCCACACGACTTGCCGCAGGACCATGGTGCGCACCCGCGCCGGCGCCGCGCCGAGCGCCATGCGCAGGCCGATTTCGCGCGTCCGCTGCGACACGGTGTAGGCCAGCACGCCATAGAGCCCCACACCGGCGAGCAGCGTGGCGAGCCCCGCGAACAACGCCGACAGCGTCGTCATCATCCGATCGAGGAACGTGTTGTCGCGCACCTGCTGGCTGAGTGTCTTGAGGTTCTCGACCGGCAGGTTCGGGTCCAGCCGTTTGACCACCGCGGTGACCGCTGACGCCGAGGAGGCCGGGTCGGCGGCGGTGCGGACGTAGATGGCGGCTCCGCCAAGGGTGGGATCCTGGCGATACGGACGGAAGAAGAGCGCCGGAACCGCCCCTTTGACCTCGCTGTATTTCGCGTTCTGCGCGACGCCGACGATCGTGGTGTCGAGTGTGCCGCGGTTGCCGCTGCCGGATCCCATCAGCTTGCCGACCGCGTCGCGGCCGAGGCCGAACTTCTTCGCGAACTCCTCGTTGACGATCGCCACCTTCGGCGCGTCGGGGCCGTCGGCGGCGGTGAACTCGCGTCCGGCCATCAGCGGCACCCCCATCGTGGCGAAGTAGCCGGCGCCGACCTCGTTGAAGCGCGAATTGTTGTCGGTGTCTGGTCCCGACTGGAAGCCCTGGACGTTGACGTCGTTGCCCCAGTTGTTGCCCGCGAGGAGCGGCACCAGCGCCACGGTGACGCCGGTGACGCCGGGCGTCGCAAGCAGTTCCTCCTCCAGCCGTTCGAACAGCAGCCGCGCTCGCTCCGGCGTGTAGGCGCTCAACTCGGGCGACAGGCCGAAGGTGATGACATTGTCGATCCGGATGCCGAGATCGACGCGGCTGACGTGCAACAGGCTCTTCACGAAGAAGCCCGATGCCGCGAGCAGCATCATCGACAGCGCAATTTGGGTGGTCGCGAGCCCGAGCCGGAACCGCGCGGCGCCGCGCGCCCCTGACGGCTGGCCGGCCTGGTTCTTCAAGGCGGACACCAGATCGGGCCGGGTGCTGTGCAGCGCGGGGAACAGTCCGAACAACAGCCCGGTGGTGAGCGTCAGCGCGCCGGCGAACAGCATCGCGGGCGTGCTGATCGAGAACGCCATGGTCTGCGCCGCTTCCGCCGGCATCAACCGCATAATCAGACCGAGCGTCCAGTGCGCGACGAGCAGCCCGGCGAGCCCGCCGAAGCTGGCGAGCAGCACCGACTCCAGCAGCAGCTGCCGGATCAGGCGGCCGCGGCCGGCGCCGAGCGACAGGCGGATGGCCATTTCGCTGGCGCGCGCCGCGGAGCGGGCGAGCAGCAGGTTGGCGATGTTGGCGCAGGCGATCAGCAGCACGAAGCCGGTGACGCCGAGGAGGATGAGCAGCGGCGTGCGCGCCACCTTGCGCGCCGAACTCTGTCCCACGCCGCCCGGTTCGACGATGATCGGCTTGGCGCGGAATCTCGCGAGCGTCTGGTCGCTCATCCCTTTCTGCAGCGGCGCCTCGACCTCGGTCACGATGCCGCGGTACTGCGCGTTCAGCGCTGCCCTCGCGCTGTCAATCGACACGCCCGGCTGCACGCGTGCGAACAGGTAGGCCCAGTAGTTTTGACGGTTCGCCCAGTCCCTGTAGCCGGGGTTCATCGTGCCGCGCAGGGTAATCGGCACGAACACCTGGGGCTTGGCGCCGAGCGTGGTGCCGTCGAACCCGTTCGGCGCGACCCCCACGATCGTCAGCGTCTGGCCGTTGACGATCAGCCCCTGGTTGAGTACCCCGGGATTCGCGGCGAAACGCGAGGTCCAATAGGCGTGGCTGAGGACGACCACCTGCGCTTCGCCGACGAGGCGGTCGTCGTTCGAATCGAACAGGCGGCCCAGGGCCGGCTGCACCTGGAGGACCTGGAAATAACTGCCCGACACCAGCACGCCGTCACCGTTCATCGTCTGCCCGTCGTAGGCCAGGTTGGCGCCGAACAGGCGGTGGGCGGCGATGCCGGTGAAGACGGTCTGGACCTGCTGGAGATCGCGGAACATCGCGTAACTGAAGACGGCGTCGCAGCCGCCCGCCTGGTTGCAGCTCTGCGACCCCGGCTTGGGGCCCGGGGCGGAGAGGTTGACAAGATCCGCCGGCTGCGGCACCGCCAGCGCCTGCAGCAGCATCTGGTTGAAGCAGGAGAAGATCGCGGCGTTGGCGCCGATCCCGAGCGCCAGCGACACGATGGCGATGATCGTCACGCACGGCGTCTTGAAAAGCGTGCGGCAAGCGAACGTCAGGCTGCGCATGGAGTCTTGGACGAGACGGGGAAACCTTTAGTTTACGAAACGATCCGAGAGACAATACCCCGAGTGCGATCCCTCCTCGTCACCGGTTCGTCGGGACTCATCGGCTCCGAGGTGGCGACCTATTTCGCCGGGCTCGGCTATCAGGTGCATGGCGTGGACAACAACCAGCGCGCCGTCTTCTTCGGCGAGCAGGGGGACACGCGCTGGAACCAGCGCCGGCTGCAGGCGACGTTGCCGTCGTTCCAGCACCACGAGATTGACGTCCGCGATCGCGCCGGCATCCTCGCGCTGTTACGCGAGGTGCGCCCGTCGGCGATCGTGCATGCCGCGGCGCAGCCCTCGCACGATCGTGCCGCCACCATCCCGTTCGACGACTTCGACACCAACGCCGGGGGGACGCTGAACCTGCTGGAAGCGGCGCGCCAGGCGTGCCCGGAGTCCCCGTTCGTGCACCTGTCCACCAACAAGGTCTACGGCGACCGCCCGAACACGATCGCGCTACGGGAGCTGCCGACGCGGTGGGATTACGCCGACAGCGCCTACCTCCACGGGATTGCCGAGGACTTCAGCCTCGACCAGTCCAAGCACTCGCTGTTTGGCGCCTCGAAGGTCGCCGCCGACGTCATGGTGCAGGAGTACGGGCGTTACTTCGGCCTGCCGACCTGCTGCCTGCGCGGCGGCTGCCTGACCGGTCCGAGCCACAGCGGCGTGGAGCTGCACGGTTTTCTGAGCTACCTGATCAAGTGCAACGTCGAGGCGCGCGAGTATCGCGTGTTCGGCTACCAGGGGAAGCAGGTCCGCGACAACATCCACGCGCTCGACGTGGCGCGCTTCATCCATGCCTTCATCGAGGCCCCGCGCGTAGCCGAGGTCTACAACCTCGGGGGCGGCAAGGACAACTCGTGCTCGATCCTCGAGGCTTTCGAGCTGGTGCGGGCGCACACCGGAAAATCGCAGCGCTACGTCTACGTGGACGAGGCTCGGGCGGGCGACCACATCTGCTATTACAGCGACCTGCGCAAGATGCTGTCGCACTATCCCGCGTGGGGCATCACCCGGTCGCTCGATGCGACCGTGCGCGAGATGGTGGCGTCGTGGCGCGCGCGCCCTACTCCGGGAGCGTAGCCAGGATCCGTTTCGGATCCAGCCGCCAGACCGTGCCGGCGCGAATATTGGTCAGCCAGATGTAGCCCAGGCCGATGCGGATGGCATCGCCGCCTTGGCCGTAGAACTGCTGCGCCACCGTGTTGGTCGATGGATCGATCCGCGTGATCGGATACTCGAACGTCGTGACCCACACGGAGCCTTCACCGGCCGAGATCTCGCCGCCCCCGCCGGGGACACCGGCGGCGATGGTGGCGACGACCTTGTTGGTCTTGGGGTCGATGCGCGAGATCGAGCCGTCGCCCTGGTTGAGCGTCCAGACGCCCCCTTCGCCGACCGTCAGGAACCGCGGCTTCGGACCGACCGGGATGGTCGCCTCGATCACGTGGGTCTGCGCATGCACGCGCGTCAGCGTGTGCTGCTCCGAGCTCGTCACCCACACCGCGTTCTCGCCGAACGCCACCGCGAACGATCCCGGTGCGACGTCGATTTCCGCGACGACCGTGTTGGTCGCGGGATCGACGCGCGCCAGCGTCCCCTTCGCGTCCGTGAGGATCCAGAAGCTGCCGGCCCCGATTGCCACACCGCCCTCGTCGTTGGCAATGGTGAGCGGGAAGGTCGCCTGCGGCGTGCCGTCCTTCAGATCGAGCCGCGTGATCGTCGAGTCGCCGCAGTTGGGCACCCACACACTGCCGAAGCCGGCCGCCAGCCCCGAGCACGGGTGCTTGCCCACCGTGAAGGTGGTGGCGGTCTTGCCGGCGGGATCCAGCCGCGCCACCGTCCCTTTCGGCGAATTCGAGACCCACATCTCCTTGTCGGCCGCCATCCAGTCGGGGGCGCCGGGGACGTCGTAGATCGCCTCGGGCTTCAGTTTCGTAATCGGAATCCGCACGCCGGGGGTGGTGACCCCCGGACGCGTGGGTTTGGCGGGGGGCGGTGCCGGAGCCTGGTGTGCCGACATGATGGCGGCCGCCAGGGCGGCCAGGGCCCCGGCGAGGGCGGCGAACACGGTTTGTTTACGCATGGGAATCTGAACGGCGACTGCGGCATAATAGTCCCTCACCACGACTCGCGTCATGACATTCCTGAGCAGGCCGCGCGCCTGGATCGCGTCGGCCTTCTGTCTCTTCGCCGCCACCGCGGCTATCCGCCTGTCGGCCTCCTCCCAGGGACCCGACACGATGAAGTCGCCGATGCCGACGGCGCAGCAGATCGAATTGTTCGAAGCCAACATCCGCCCCGTGCTGATGGACACCTGCGGCGAGTGTCACCTCGACCAGCCCGACGGCGACCTGCGGGTGGACTCGCGCGCGTCGCTCCTCAAGGGGGGCGAGACGGGTCCGGCGATCGTGCCGGGCGACCCCGACAAGAGCCTGCTGATGCACGCGATCCGGCGCGAGGAGGGCTTCCCCCGCATGCCGAAGAGCGCGCCGAAGCTACCCGACGCCACGATTGCCGCCTTCAGGGAATGGATCAGGCAGGGCGCGCCCTGGCCCGTGCTGGCGGAGGGCGCGCCGCGGCCCGCCGCGACGCGTGCGACAGCGGCCTCGACGATCACCGCCGAGCAGCGGGCCTGGTGGGCGTTTCAACCGCTCGCGAATCACGCCCCCCCTGCCGTGCGCCAGGACGCGTGGGTGAAGACCGACGTCGATCGTTTCATCCTCGCGCGTCTCGAGCGTGAGGGGCTGCAGCCGGTGACGCCGGCCGACCGGCGCACGCTGATCCGCCGGGCGACGCTCGATTTGACCGGACTGCCGCCGACCGTCGAGGAGGTCGATGCGTTCGTGGGCGACACCGGCGCCGACGCGTTCGCCAAGGTCGTCGATCGCTTGCTCGCGTCGCCGCGTTACGGCGAGGCCTGGGGCCGTCACTGGCTCGACGTGGCGCGTTACGCCGAGGACGACCCGCGCAGTCTCGATCCGATGAACCGCGGCTATAACCCCTACCCGAACGCCTATCTGTATCGCGACTGGGTCGTCAGGGCGTTCAACCACGACATGCCGTACGACCAGTTCGTCACCGCGCAGATTGCGGCCGACCTGATCGACGGGCCGCAGCGCGCGCGGATGCTGCCCGCCCTGGGATTCCTCGGCGTCGGGCCGTGGTACTACGACAACGGCTCCGTCGAAGTGACCCGCGCCGATGAGCGCCACGATCGCGTCGATGTTGTGTCGCGCGGATTCCTCGGCCTGACCGTCGCGTGCGCGCGCTGCCACGATCACAAATACGACCCGATTCCCCAGCGCGACTATTACTCGCTCGCCGGCGTGTTCCTCAACAGCCCGTACCACGAGTATCCCCTCGCGCCGGTCTCGGTCGTCGACGAATACAAGTCGCTCGAGAAGCGGAAGAAGGACAAGCAGGATCTGCTGGCCGACTTCGTCCGCACCGAGAGCGACCAGCTCGCCGAAACGCTGGCGCTGCAGGCCTCGAAGTACATGCAGGCGGCGTGGAAAGTCGCCGGCGAACCGAAGGAAGACGCCGCCGCCGTCGCGACCGCCGCGAAACTCGATTACGAACTGTTCCAGCGCTGGCTGCGTTTCCTCGCCAAGCCGCCCCGGTTCTATCCCTACCTGACGAAGTGGCAGGCGATGATCAAGGAAGGGGGCTCCGAGGACGAGGCGAAATCGCTCGCCGCGGAGTTCCAGGAGCTGGTGGTGGACGTGATGTTCCAGGCCCGCGCCATCAAGGAAGAGAACGACATCATCCGCGCCAAGGCGCTGCCGGGCACCAAGAAGAAAGACAAGGCGAACCTGCCCAACGAGTTCATCACCAATGACGACTTCTGCCCGGGGTGCGGCCTCGAGCTGAAGAGTCTGCCCGGCGACAAGGTGTTCTTCTACGGCGACATGTTCCAGGGGGATTTTGTCGACAGCGCCGATCCCGCCAACGCCAAAGACGAAGCCAAGCCGGCGCTGTTCGTGTTCCGGGGCCCGGCGCTCGATCGCTGGCTGGGCGTCGACCGCCGCCGTTATATCGACGAACTCCGCGACGACATCAAAGGGCTCGTCAAGTCGATGCCGCCGAAGTACGCCTACCTCCACGGCGTGCGCGACGCCGAGGCCCCGCAGCCCATCAAGATGGCCATCCGCGGCAATCCGTTCAAGTCGGGCGAGGAAGTGCCGCGGCGGTTTCCGTCGGTCCTGGTCGAGGGGGAGCCGCCGCCGTTCACGAAGGGGAGCGGACGCGCCGAGCTGGCCGGCGCCATCGTTGCCGAGCCGCTCGCCATGCGCGTCCTCGTCAATCGGGTCTGGAAGTGGCACTTCGGCACCGGGCTGGTGAATTCGGCGAGCAACTTCGGCACGCTCGGCGAACCGCCGAGCAACCCGGAGCTGCTCGATTACCTGGCGTCGTGGTTCGTGGCCCATGGCCGCTCGGTCAAGCAGCTGCACCGCCTGCTGATGACCAGCGCCGTCTACCAGTCCGGCGCGGGCGACTCACCGGCGGCGTTCGCGAAGGACTCCGGCAACCGCTGGTACTGGCGCGCCAGCCGGCGCCGCATGACTGCCGAGGAAGTGCGCGATTCGGCGCTGTTCGTCGCCGGGCAGCTCGACGAGAAGATGGGCGGCCCGTCGGAGGAGCTCACGCCGTCGGCCACCCGGCGGACGGTCTATGCCAGGGTCAGCCGCTACAAGCTCGATCAATTTCTCCAGCTGTTCGACTTTCCGGCGCCCACCATCAGCGCGGAGCAGCGGTTCACCACCAACGTGCCGCTGCAGCGGCTGTTCCTGATGAACAGCGACTTCATGCAGCAGCAGGCCGAGCGGCTGGCGCGGGCCCTGGCGCCAGAACCCGACAATGCCGCGCGGATCACGAAGGCCTACCGCACGCTGTTTGGCCGCGAACCCAAGGCCGACGAACTCAAGGCCGGCCTCGACTTCCTCGCCGCCGAACCGTTGCGCGCCTACGAGGAGCGCAAGTTGAAGGACGCCCAAGCCGCGAAGGAGCCGAAGGTCAAGCCCAAGCCGCCCAAGCAGGACGAGGCGCCCACGATCGGCGAAGGCATGATGGCCGGTGTGACGATGCCGGGCGGCGCCGAGGCGAAGGCGAAGAAGGAGATGCTCCCGGTTACGCCGATGGGCCGCTACCTGAAGGTGCTTCTGAGCTCGTCGGAATTCTTGTTCGTAGACTGAACGAGCCGATCGGCTCCTTCGCAAAGGCCACAAAGGCCACAAAGGTCACGAACATCACAAAGGCACAAAGAGAAATGGCTCAACCAGACCCTCGTGATTGTGGTGAACTTGGTGGTCTTGGTGATGAGCCGTCGGCCGCGACAGCGACATGAGCATGAAGCACAAACGCGCACAGCCACTCTCCCGCCGCCAGGCCCTCTGCACCATGGGCAACGGCTTCGGCATGCTGGCCTTCGCCAGTTTGGTCGGCAAGTCGCTCGACCTGGCGGCGCAGACCTCGGGCGCCCACTCGGCCGCGCCGGGGACAGGCGTGCACCATCCCGCGCGCGCGAAACACGTGATCTTCCTGTTTATGAACGGCGGGCTGTCGCAAGTGGACAGCTTCGACCCCAAGCCGATGCTCGAGAAGTTCCACGGCCAGCCGCTTCCCGGCGGCAGCATCGCCACCGAGCGCAAGACCGGCGCGCTGATGAAGTCGCCGTTCGGCTTCACGCGATACGGCAAGAGCGGGCTCGAGGTCAGCGAGCTGTTTCCGCTGGTCGGCGCCCAGGCGGACGACATCTGCGTCATCCGCTCGATGTACACCGACATCCCCAACCACGAGCCATCGCTGCTGATGATGAACACCGGCCACACCCAGGTCGGGCGACCCTCGATGGGCGCGTGGCTGACGTACGGGCTGGGAACCGACAACAAGAACCTGCCCGGCTTCGTCGTGTTGTGTCCCGAGACGCCGACCACCGTGGGATCGCCGCTGTGGAACAGCGCGTTCCTGCCGGCGATGCACCAGGGCACCTTCATCCGGAACAAGGTCGAGAAGAAGGATCAGGTCATC
>JBKJRJ010000003.1:0-9748 GCA_046594705.1 Vicinamibacterales bacterium | reverse complement strand
GTTGTACGGCGGGTTCCGGCTCGTCCTCCTGCCACGGTTCGATCCCGCCGCCGTGCTCGAGGCGTTCTCGCGCGAGCAGGTCGGCCTCTGGATCGGGGTGCCGACGATGTATTGGGCCCTCCTGGAGCATGCGCGTGCCGCGGGCGCCGATCTCAGCCAGGCCGCGGCGTCGCTGCGGCTCTGCGCGTCCGGCGGCGCGCCGATGCCGGTCGAGCTCCTGCGGGCGTTCGAGCAGACCTTCTCCGTGCGGATCCTCGAGGGCTACGGCCTCTCCGAGACCGCGCCGGTCGTGGCCTTCAATCAGCTCCAGCGTCCGTCGAAGCCGGGAACGGTGGGGCACCCGGTGTTCGCCGTGGACGTCCGCTGCGTGGACGACCACGACAATGCCGTGCCTTCGGGTGAGCGTGGCGAGGTCGTCGTCCGCGGACCCAACGTGATGAAGGGGTATTACGACCGTCCCGACGCCACGGCCGAGGTCATGCGCGGCGGCTGGTTCCGCACCGGCGACATCGGCCAGTTCGACGAAGAGGGCTACCTCTCGATCGTGGACCGCAAAAAGGACATGATCCTGCGCGGCGGTTTCAACGTGTATCCGCGCGAGATCGAGGAAGTCCTGATGGCTCACCCCGCGGTGGCTCAGGTGGCCGTCATCGGAGTTCCTGATCCGCGCCTCGGCGAGGAAGTGAAGGCGGTGGTGGTGCGACGCGCCGGCGTGAGCGTGTCCGAGGAAGAGCTCGTGGCCTGGGGGCGGCAGCAGATGGCCGCGTTCAAGTATCCCCGGAAGGTCGAGTTCAGAGACGCGCTGCCGGTCAGCGCGACCGGGAAAGTGCTGAAGCGGGAACTGCGGCAGTCATAGCCCAGCCAACAAGCTCAGCCATTATTTACTGTGCAGATCGCGTCATCGCCCTGTTGCCTGTCTCCTGACCTCGCGATATAGTCCCAGATTCATGGCCTTGGAGCTTCCGGGATCCCACCGCGCCACCGGACTGGTGGACGTTCTCGATCGGGTCCTTGACAAGGGGCTCGTCATCGCCGGCGACATCAAGGTGTCGCTGGCGGAAGTCGAGCTGCTGACCATCCGGATCAGGCTGCTGGTCTGTTCCCTCGACAAGGCACAGGAAATCGGGCTCGACTGGTGGCGTTACGACCGCGACCTGTCGCCGGGCGTCGCCCGGGCCGCGATGAGCGATCACGAGGATCTGCGGGCGGAGATCCGGAAGTTGACGGAGCGCGTTGAAGCGCTGACGGTCGCGCGACGGCCCAAACGGGTCCGCGCTCCCCGCCGGCGGCGGTGATCACCGGGCAATCGGAGGCACATCAAGATGGCAGTTGAACGCGCCGCAGGCGGCACCAGTCTTATCGACGTTCTGGACCGGGTCCTCGACAAGGGCATCGTCATCGATGCGTGGGTGCGAGTGTCGCTGGTCGGCATCGACTTGATCACCGTCGAAGCGCGCATCGTGGTCGCCTCGATCGACACCTACCTCAAGTACTCCGAAGCCGTCGGCCAGGTGGCGCCGGTGTCGCGTCCGGCCGCGGAGTTGCCGTCGCACCAGGACCTCGTCGGGGAGAACGCCGCGCTTCGCGCGGAGCTTGCAGCGGCCTCGAAGAAGAACGCGCGCGCGGACCTTGCCGCGGCGACCAGGTTCGCGGCGCGCGCCCCGCGCGCGCGGCCGCGCCCGCGCCGGCGCCGTCCGTCGTCCAAGGGCTAACACCAGGTGGCACGTGTCGCCGCGCCGTTGGCGCCGGTCCAGGCCGTCGATTCGGACGCCAAACTGGCGTTCGTCGAATTCCTGCTGACCAGTATCGACGTGCAGGAATCGGCCCGCCGCGCGGTGGACTGGCTCGTGGCGCACGCCACGATCCGTGAAGCGGCGGTGCTGGTGCCCGAGGCGGTCTCGAGCGAGATGCTGCTGGTCGCCGAGCACGGCATCTCGAGCGGCGCGATCATGGATTTCTCCCTGAATCGCGACGACACCGACCACCCGCTGGTGCAGGCCCTGGCCAGCCCCGTTTCCCTCTACATCGACGGCCTCGCCAGCCATCACCGGGCGCCGCTCGCGGCGAAAAGTTTCCACGCCATCCCGCTGCGCACCGAAGGGGCCGAAGGCCATGGGCTGCTCCTCGTCAGCGGCGTCGGACGGGAGCTCGATCCTGAAACGCTCTGGCTCGGGCGCACGCTGGGCAAGCAGGTGTCGCGGCTGCTGGGGCGTCAGCTGCTGGCTGAGACCCGATTCGGGCAGGAGCGGATGCTCCTCTACAGCATCATCAACGCCGTCACCGACCCGATCCTGCTGACCGACACCGAAGGCAAGTTGATCATCGCCAACAGCCACGCCGAGAAGCTGTTCGCGGCGCCCGAGGAAGCCAGCGAGGGCTGGCGCCGCGCGGCCGCGCTCAACAACATGCTGTTCTCGGCGGCGCTCTCGACCAGCGCGGTCGGGATGATCGAGATGGCCCGTCGCGAGCTGCTGCTGGTCGACCCGCTCGAAGGGTCGGACCTGCTGTTCGAGCTGCTCAGCTCCCGCGCCAAGGACGAGCGCCAGGGCACCTACGTCGTCTCCATCCTGCGCAACGTGACCGACCTCGCGCGCGCGAAGGAAGAGATCGAGGAGAGCTACCGCACGCTGCGCGTCGCGCAGGCGGAGGTGCGCGACGAACGCCATCGTCTCGACCTGATCATCGACTCGGTGGCGGACCCGATCCTGGTGACGGACCAGGAGGGGGACATTGTGCTGATGAACACGCCCGCGGAGCGGCTGTTCAACGCACCCGGGACCGACGACGAGATGGCGCTGCGGCGGGTGCGCGCGAACGGCGCCAACCTGACGTCGTTCGTCTCGAACGTGCTGACGCGATCCGGCGAGCAGCGCTACCGCGGTGAGATCCAGCTCGGCGACCCGTTGACCGGCCGGCCGCTGCCGGTCGAGGCGGTCGCCGGCACGATCCTCTCGGAGCAGGGCGAGCTGATGTGGGTCGTCACGATCCTGCACGACCTGACCGAGGCGATCGAAAAGGCGCGGCTCTACGAGCAGCTGAAGCAGGCGTCGGTGGAACTCGAGCGGAAGGTGCAGGAGGCCACCGCGGAACTGGCGGAGCAGAACGAGCTGCTGCGGCGCCAGCACATCGCGCTCGAGCAGGCGTCGGCGCTCAAGTCGCAGTTCCTCGCCAACATGTCGCACGAGTTCAGGACGCCGTTGAATGCGATCCTGGGCTACACGCACATGCTGCTCAACAACGTCACCGGCCAGGTGACGGATCCGCAACGGAAGAGCCTGTCGCGAATCGACTCCAACGCGCGCCACCTGCTGGCGCTGATCAACGACATCCTCGACATCACGCGCATCGAGGCCGGGCGGATGCCGCTCAATGCCACCACGTTCCGCATCGGCGAGCTGTTCGAGGAAGTCCAGTCCGAGCTCGAGCCGATCATCAAGCGGTCGAATCTGGCGGTCACGATCAAGGTGCGTGGCGCCGTGCCGCCGCTGCGATCCGACCGCCAGAAGGTCAAGCAGATCGTTCTTAATCTGCTCAGCAACGCCCTCAAGTTCACCCCGGCGGGGTCGGTCATGATGACCGTGTCGTACGACGCGCGGGCCCGGCAGGTGGCGATCTCCGTCCGCGACACCGGTGTCGGCATCCCGGTGGAAGATCAGGTCAAGGTCTTCGAGGACTTCCGCCAGCTCGACTCATCGCCGGCGCGCGGCTACGGCGGTACCGGCCTGGGCCTGTCGATCTGCCGGCGCCTGGCCCATATTCTCGGGGGGACCATCGATCTGCAGAGCGCCGGCAGCCAGGGCTCCACGTTCACGCTGCGTCTTCCGGCGAAAGCGAGGCGGCGGTGAGCCCGGCGGTGGTCCGCGAGCGCCCGCTCGTGCTGGTGGTCGAGGACTACCAGGATGCGCGCGAGATGTATGCGGCCTACCTGCAGTTCTCGGGCTTCGACGTCGCGGAGGCCGGCAACGGCGTGGAAGCGATCGAGATGACGCAGGCACTGCTCCCCGACATCGTCCTGATGGACCTGGCGCTGCCCCGGATGGACGGGTGGGAAGCGACCCGCCGGCTGAAGAACGACGAGCGCACCCGGCACATCCCGATCGTGGCGCTGACGGGTCACGCGCTGGCGGGGCACGCCGAGGGCGCGCGCGACGCGGGATGCGACGCGTTCGTGACGAAGCCCTGCCTGCCGGACGCGCTGGTGGCCGAGATCAAGCGCCTGCTGGACGAGCATGGTGGCAAGACAGACAATGGGACGGATCCGGCACGGCCGCCGCGGTTCACGAACAAGGGACCTTGAGAGCAGGGCCGAATGGCGAAAAAAGCTAAGCGATCCGCGAAACCCGCGGCCAGAAAACCGACGAGGCCGGTGAAGGCGGTGAGGCCCGTGAGGCCCGTGAAGAAGGCGGCGCCGGCGCCAGCGCCGAAGTCTGTCGCGGCGGCCGGCCGGAAGGTGGAAGCGGCGCAGTCCGCGGCCCAGAAGGACGCGGCGCGGAGCAAGCTGGAGCGGGTGCGCGTGCCGTCCTCCTCGCGTCGTGAAGACGGCAGCGAAGGCAAGTACGTCTATTGCGTCATCCGCTCGGACCAGCCGCTCAGCTTCGGTCCACTCGGCCTCGGTCCCGAGCCGGCCGAGGTTCACACCATTCCCTTCCGCGACATCTGCGCCGTGGTCTCCAACACCCCGATGGTGGTGCAGGATCCGACCCGCGAGAACGTCCTGGCGCACCAGCGCGTCAACGAGACGGTGATGCAGAAGCACACCGTCATCCCGATGTCGTTCGGCACGGTGTTCAAGACCGACGACGACATCCTGGAGCTGCTGCGCTCGGCCTACGACGCCTTCAGCGACGTGCTGAACAAGATGCAGGAGAAGTTCGAGTTCGGCCTCAAGGTGCTGTGGGACCGCGACCAGATCATCCGCGAGATCGAGGAGGAGGACGAAGACATCCGCCGGCTCAAGACCGAGATCTCGTCGCAGAAAGGCTCGACCTATTTCGCGCGGATGCAGTATGGCCGCCTGATCGACGCGGCGCTGCAGTCGCGGACCGAGCGCTACGTCACAAAAATTTTCGCGTCGTTGCGAAGCGTGTCGGTCGCGTCACGCTCGAACAAGCCGATCGGCGACCGCATGATCATGAACGCCGCCTTCCTGGTGTCGCGCGAGATGGAACAGCCGTTCGACGCCCGGGTCAAGGAAATCGGGCAGCAGTACGACAAGCTCACCTTCAAGTACACCGGGCCGTGGCCGCCGTATAACTTCGTCAACATCCGGCTGAAGCTGGAACGTGCGCACTAGATGCTGATCGTCGACTCCCTGATCATCGCCGGCGTGCGCTTCGTCCTCGACAAGGTCGTCGCGGCCGTCGAGACGGAGATGAATGACGACAGCGTGCTGCGCGAGCGGCTGCTCGCGGCGCAGATGCAGGTCGAGCTCGGCGAGATGTCGCAGCAGGCGTTCGACGAGTTCGAGAGCGAGATCCTGGTCCGCATCCGCGAGATCAAGGAGCGCCAGCGCGGCGGGGAGTCGGAGTTCATCTCGCCGAAGGACATGAAGGTCACCGGCATCGAGGCGTCGTTCGAAGGCGACGAGCACTGACCTTTCATTTCGTCGGCGGCAAAGGGGGGGTGGGCAAAACCACCTGCGCCGCCATCCTCGCGATCGAATCCGCTCGCCGGCACAGCACCCTGCTGGTCACCACCGACCCCGCCTCGTCGCTGTCCGCCGTTCTGAAGGTCACCGTCGCCGCCACCCCGACGCCACTGCGCGGCGCCGCGCGCCTCCACGCCGCCGACCTGGACGCCACCCGCGCGTTCGAACGGTGGCTGGCGCCCCGCCGCGAGCTGCTGGCCACGATCGCGCTGCGCGGCACCTACCTGGACGAGACGGACGTCGCGCGGCTCCTGAGACTGTCGCTGCCCGGCATCGACGAAGTCATCGGTCTCCTGGAGATCACGAGGCTGGCCCGCCTTCGCCCGCCGTCGTCGCCGCGGCGCTCCGGCGCGGCAGGCGCCGACGGGGGCTTCGATGCCGTGGTGGTCGACACGGCGCCGACCGGCCACACGCTGCGCCTGCTGGCCGCGCCCACGCTCCTCGGCCGCGTCGCCGGACTGCTCGACAACCTGCAGTCGCACCACCGCGCCGTGGTCAGCGCGCTGCGCGGATCGTATGGCGAGGACGCCGCCGACCTGCTGATCGCTGAGCTGCAGCGCGAAGGCGAGGAACTCGGGGCGATGCTGCGCGATCCGGCGACGAGCGAGGTGTCGTGGGTCACCTTGCCGGAGCCGATGGCGCTGGAGGAAACGTTGGACGCGGTGGCGTCACTCCGCGAGGCCGGGATCCCCGTGCGGCGGCTGATCGTCAATCGCATCCGGCCGGTTGCCCGGCGCGGTGATTCCTGTGGCTGGTGCGCGGCGCGGCACCGGTTCGAGGCGCGCGCGCTGGCACCGGTGGCCCGGCGGTTCCCGGGGCTGGAGATGGTCGCGCTGCCGGAGCTCATCGAGGAACCGCGCGGCATTCGGGCTCTGGCGAACGCCGGACAATTGATGCAGCCCTGGCAGGCGCCGGCCGGGCTGCCGCCCGTGGCGCACCGGCGACGTGCGGTCATGGACCGGAAGAACGCGGGAGACCCGGCGACGGCGCTGGTGAGCCGACAGGATCTGCTCGGCACGGCACGCTGGCTGCTGTTTGGCGGCAAGGGAGGCGTCGGAAAGACGACGTGCGCGGCGGCCGCCGCTCTCGACCTCGCGGCCGATCGGCGCGTGCTGCTGGTCTCCACCGACCCCGCGCACTCGCTCGGTGACGTGTTTGGCGCGACGTTTGGCGATGAGCCCCGGCCGGTGCCCGGCGCGCCGGCGACCCTGCAGGTGCGTGAGATTGACGCCGCGGTCGAGATGGCGCGGTTCCGGCGCAACTACGTGGCGGCGGTCGATGAGGCCTTCGCGCGCATCGCGCGGTCGGCGGGCGGCGATCAGGCCGCCTTCCGCGAGCTGATCGATCTCGCGCCCCCGGGCATCGACGAGGTGATTGCCATCGCCGGGATCGCCGAGGCGCTGGAAGATGCGCGCGGTGAGCACGAGGTCATCGTCACCGACACCGCGCCGACGGGCCACGCGCTCCGCCTGCTGCAGACGCCGGCGCTGCTCCGCGAGTGGACGCAGGCGCTGATGGCGATCCTGCTCAAATACCACGAGATTGTCGGCGCGGGAACGCTCGCCGCCCTGCTGGTGCAGCTGTCGAAGCGGTTGCGGGGATTGCAGGCGATTCTGGCGGACCCGGGGAAGGCGCGTTTCGTGATCGTGACCCGCGGCGCAGCGCTCCCGGCCATGGAGTCCGAGAGCCTGATGGCCTCGCTGCGCGGCCTGGGGATCGGCATTGGCGCCGTCATCGTGAATGCGGTCGGGGCGGGCACCTGCCGGCGCTGCGCCGCTTCGCGAGTGGCGGAAGCGAAGCACATCACCCGTCTTCGCCGGTCCGTCGCTGCCGCGGGTGGTTACGCTATGATCGAAGCACCCGCCCAGGTCCCGCCGCCCCACGGCGCCGCCGCGCTGCAGGACTGGCGCTCGTCCTGGCGGTTCAGCACCCGATGACCAGGCTCGGCATCGCCGTTTATCTCTACTGCGTCGTTCGCGCCGCGCGCGCGCCGGTCCTGGCGCGGACACCTGCGGGACTTCCCGGGGGCACGCGGCCTTCGGCGCACCGGCTGGGGGGATCCCTCTGGCTGATCACCGCCGACGTGCCGCTCGACGAGTACGGCGCCGAGCCGCTCGACGCGCGCCTGCGCGATATCGATTGGGTGACGGCCATCGCGATCGCCCACGAGGCCGTGGTGGAACATTTCGCGCGCGCGCGCGCGCTGGTGGTCGTCCCGACCAAGCTGTTCACGATGTTCACCACACTCGAGAAGGCCATCGAAGAGATCGGAGCGGGGCGCGCCGGCATCGAGCGCGCCATGAAGCACATCGCGGGCAGCGAGGAGTGGGGGATTCGCATCGTGCGCACGCCACCGCGCGGGACCGCCCACGCCGCGTCGGCGCCTCGGTCGGCCTCCGGGGCGGCATTTTTGACGGCCCGCAAGAACGCCCGCGACGCGAGCGTCAGCCTGCGCCTCGCCGCCCTCGAGGCCGCGGACACGGCGTTCGACAGACTGGGGCGGTATGCCCGTGACGCCAGCCGCCGCGAGCGCCGGCAGGAGCCCGGCACCAATCCCCCGGTTCTCGAAGCCGCATTCCTCGTCCCGGGAGCCACGCGCGCGCAGTTCAAAGCGGAAGCCCGCCGGCAGGCGACTGCCTGCCGGGCCGCCGGCGCCGCGCTGACGCTCACGGGCCCCTGGCCGGCCTATAACTTCGTCGGATCGGAGGTTCGTTCGTGAAGCGTCCACGCGTGCACCGCGCGAGAAGGAGCCCGCCGGGCCCGCCCAGGGGGGGGAAACCGTCGACCATCGCGCCGCAGCACGGCCATACCACGGTGCCCCGTAGCCCGCTCGCGAAGACGTCGAGGCCGCCGCGGCCCAAGGCGCGTCCGCCAACGCCGCCCTTGAGCGCCAGGCGCACGGTCGCGGCCCCGAAGCGCCAGGTCGGCCGCATCATCGACGAGGACGAGTCCTCTTTGGTCGATCTGATCGATAACCTGCTCAGCAAAGGCGTCATGCTCAACGCCGACCTGATCCTGGCGCTGGCCAACGTCGACCTGGTGTACATCCGCCTGTCGGCGCTGTTGTGCGCGGCCGACCGCGTGCTCGAGCCGCGCGGGCGCCGCTGATGGCGTGGTACGTCTTTGCGCTGGTTGACGCGTTACCGGCAGGATCGGCCGGCGCGGGACTGTCGGGCGCCCTGTCGTTCCGTCGGCTGGCCGGCGCATTCGTAGTCGTCGAACGACGTGCCGACGTGCCGCCGATCGCATTCGGCACCCTGACGAAACACCAGGGGGTGGTGGCCCGTCTCGCCAAACGGGTGCCGGCGATCCTGCCGGTACGTTTTGGGACGCTGCTGGAACCGGCGGAGTTGGACGAGGCCGTCGAGCAGCGCGACGACGAGATCGCGGAGGCCTTCGATCTCGTCCGTCATCGAGTCCAGTTCACGTGGCGCGCCGTGGGAAAGACCAGACGGAGGACCCCCGTACCTCGTGGAACGGAGTTGTCCGGCACCCAGTTTCTGCGCCAGGCCGCCCGGGCCGCCCATCCGCCGGCGCCTGCGGCCTTCCGTCCACTGCGCGCGAGGCTGGCGGCGATCGCAGTCCGGCAGCGCTATCAGCCCGGCACCGACACCCTGCCGGGCGCGGTCTATCACTTGGTTGGACGAGCCGAGGTGTCCCACTACACGGCTGCCGCGGCGGCACTCGGGACCACCTCTCCCGTGCTGGCCATCAGTGGTCCGTTCCCGCCATTCGCGTTTGCGCCAGAGATCCTGTGAAGAAGGTCCCTCGCGCCACGGCGAACGCAGCAGGCCCAGGGCGGCGGAAGCCGGTGGCGATCCCGAGGCGCGCCCCTGGCGCCAAACGGCGCGCGCGCACGGCGACACGACTCGCCGAGCCGGCAGAAGCACGGGAGATCGAAGCCCTGCGTCGGCAGATTGAAGACGCCGCCTCGCCTCGCGCGCCGCGGTGGAATGCCAGCCCCGACGATGTGCGACGCTCGGTGCTGAAATTGGTACTGACGCTGGTTGAATTGATCCGCCAGTTGCTCGAACGCCAGGCCATCCGGCGGATGGAAGGCGGCACGCTCAGCCCTGAAGATACCGAATCGGTCGGCCTCGC
>JBKJRJ010000518.1:0-3310 GCA_046594705.1 Vicinamibacterales bacterium | reverse complement strand
GTGCTGAAGGCGGCCGGCCGGGTGGACACCACCAAGGACGTCAACTGCATCATGCTGATGCTGGTCGGCGGGCCGAGCCACCTCGACACCTGGGACATGAAGCCCGACGCGCCGGCGGAAATCCGCGGCCCCTACCGAGCCATTCCCACCAACGTCAGCGGCATCCAGATCAGCGAAATTTTTCCGCGGATGGCGAAGCACGCGGATAAGTACGCGCTGCTGCGGTCGGTCTATCACCCGGGGGCCGGCGTTCACGACGTCGGCCACCAGTACATGCAGACCGGCCGGTTCTTTCAGTTCGGCAACGAACAGCCGCACATCGGTTGCGTCCTGAGCAAGCTCAAGGGACCGAAAGGCGACGCCCCGCCCCACGTGATGCTGCCGCGGCCGATCGGCAACACCGGCGGGAATCTCCCGCACGGCCAGAACGCCGGGTTCCTCGGCAAGACCTACGACCCGTTCGTGCTCAACGCCGATCCGTCGGATCCCGATTTCCAGGTGCCCGACCTGCTGTCGCCCGATTACCTGCCGCCGATGCGCGTCGACGGCCGGTCGTCGATGCGGCAACTGGTGGACCGGGCGGTGTCACACCTCGAATCGGTGCCCGACGCGCGTTTGCTCGACAGCAACTTCCAGTCGGCGTATCGCATGATGTCCTCGCCGTCGGCCCGGGAGGCGTTCAACCTGTCGCAGGAAAGCGATGCGACCAAGGACCGCTACGGGCGCAACCGCTTCGGCATGAGCTGCCTGCTGGCGCGCCGGATGGTCGAGCGCGACGTGCGGTTCGTCACCGTCAACATGTTCGAGACGGTGTTCAACGAAATTACGTGGGACATCCATGGCTCGGCGCCCTTCAGCCCCATCAGCTGCTATCGGGATCTCATCGGCCCCATGTTCGATCACGCCTACAGCTCGCTGCTGGAGGACCTGCACGATCGGGGGCTGCTGCAGAACACGCTCGTCCTGGCGATGGGGGAGTTCGGCCGCACGCCCAAGGTCAACCCCGCCGGCGGCCGCGATCACTGGACCAACTGCTGGACGATCCTGATGGGCGGTGGAGGGATCAAGGGCGGCCAGGTGATTGGGGCGTCCGACGAGATCGGCGGATATCCCCGCGACCGCCCGATCGCCCCCCCGGATGTGGCGGCCACCATCTATAAGGCGCTCGGCATCGATGTCGAGACGCCGATCATCGGCGCGTCGAACCGACCGGTGCCAGTGGTCGATTACGGCCATTCACCCATTCAGGAGCTGTTCTGAGCCGCGGCCGGCCTGGACGGTTCCTGCTGAGAGCGGGAGGGGTGCCGCTCGCCGCGGTGCTGCTCGGCGCCCTCATCGCGACGAGCGGATCGCCACGTGCCGGAGCGCCAGACGGGCCCGGCGACATCGCCGTGCTGCCGGATGCCATCGTGCTGCGCGGACAGGGCAGCCGCCAGCAGCTCCTCGTCGAAGCGCGTGCCGGTGAGGCCTACGTCGGCAACCGCACCGCGAGCAGCACGTTCACCTCCTCGAACCCGCACGTCGCGACCGTGGACGAGAAGGGGGTGGTGACGGCCGTGCGGGACGGTCGCGCCTTCATCGTGATTCAGGACGGCGCCCGGCGCGCGTCGACGATGGTGGAGGTCGAACGCGCAGCGGCGCCGTATCCGCTGACCTTCCGCAACCATGTGATGCCCGTCCTCACCAAGGTGGGGTGCAACTCCGGGCCGTGCCATGGCGCGCTGGCCGGCAAGAGCGGTTTCAAGCTGACGCTGCGCGGCTACGATCCGGAGGCCGACTACCTGACATTGACGCGGCAGGCCACGGCCCGCCGGGTCAACCCGGTGGAGCCCGCCAGGAGCCTGATGCTGCTGAAGCCGACGCTCGCCGTGTCGCACGGCGGCGGCCGGCGCTTCGCCACCGGCTCCGCGGAGTATCGCGTCCTGTCGCAATGGATCGCCGCCGGGATTCCCGCCCCCTCCGAGTCGGACCCGGTCATGACCCACCTCGAAGTGTTCCCGCCTGCGGCGCGGCTCAAGGCGGGGGACGAGCAGCCGATGGTCGTGCGCGCCCGTTTCTCCGACGGTCACGCCGAGGACGTGACGCGCTGGGCGAAGTTCACCAGCAACGAACCCGCTGTGGCCACGGTCGGCGAGGATGGCGTGGTCACGGTGCAGGGGACCGGTGAGGCGGCGGTGTCGGCGTGGTATCTGAGCCGCCTCGTGACGGCGCGGATCGCGTCGCCGTTCCAGACCCATATCGATCCGGCCGTCTACGCGCGTGCCCCGCGCGCGAATTTCATCGATGCGGCGGTCCTGCGCAAGCTGCAGGAGCTCAATATCGAACCCTCGGCGCTGTCGTCCGATGCCGAGTTCATCCGCCGCGCCTATCTCGATGCCGCGGGCATCCTGCCCGAGCCCGACGAGGTCCGCAGCTTTCTCGGGGACCAGCGCCCCGACAAGCGATCGCGGCTGATCGACGCGCTGCTCGAACGGCCGGAGTTCGTGGACTACTGGGCCTACAAGTGGTCCGACCTGCTGCTGGTGTCGAGCCGGACCCTGCAGTCGAACGCCATGTGGGCGTACTACAACTGGATCCGCGCGAGCGTCGCGGCGAACCGGCCCTGGGACGAGATGACGCGCGACATCCTGACCGCGTCCGGCAACGCCCTGTCGAACGGCGCCGCCAACTACTACGTCCTGCACAAGAACCCGGTGGACGTGACCGAGAACGTGGCGGTGACGTTCATGGGTTTTTCGATCACCTGCGCCCGCTGCCACAACCACCCGCTCGAGCGCTGGACGCAGCGGGACTACTACCAGATGGCGAACCTGTTCTCGCGCGTCGGCATCAAGAACGGCGCCGAGCGCGGCGACATCATCGTCTTTTCCGCGCGGGCCGGCGAGATCAACCATCCGCGGCTGAACGCGCCGCTGCCGCCGCGGCCGCTCGACGGGCGGCCGCTGGCCCTCGACTCGGCGCAGGACCGCCGCCACTATTTTGCCGACTGGCTGGTGTCGCCCGATAATCCATTCTTCGCGCGTGCGGCGGTCAATCGCGTCTGGAAGAATTTCATGGGGCGCGGGCTGGTGGAGGCGGTCGATGACATCCGCGACGCCAACCCGCCGTCGAACCCGGAGCTGCTCGCGGCGCTGACCCGTGATTTCGTCGAGCATCGCTTCGACGTCAAGCAGCTCGCGCGGACGATCATGAATTCCTCGACCTACCAGTTGACGTCGAGGCCGACGGCCAGCAACGCCGCCGATCTGAAGTACCACTCGCACTACATCGCGAGACGGCTTCCGGCGGAAGTCATCCTCGACGCCATCGG
>JBKJRJ010000112.1:0-3549 GCA_046594705.1 Vicinamibacterales bacterium | reverse complement strand
TCTACGCGCTCGGGCTCGGCCTCATCGCGCTGCTCGTCTGCCTGGCGATCGACTACCGCCTGCTGGCCGAGCACTCGCTCTTCATCTACGGCTCGCTGCTGGCGCTGCTCATCTTCGTCCTCGTGAAAGGGCAGACGCAGATGGGAGGCCAGCGCTGGATCCCGATCGGGCCGTTCCACCTCCAGCCCTCCGAGTTCGCCCGGATCGGCGTCGCCCTGCTGCTGGCGATGTATTTCGGCGAGAATCGCCGCGGCGCGAAGAACACCAGTGACCTGATCCTCGGCGGCATCTTCACCGCGATTCCCCTCATCCTCATCGCCAAGCAGCCCGACCTCGGCACGGCGGTGACGCTGCTGCCGGTATTCCTCGGCGTCGCCTTTCTCGCCGGCCTGCGGCTGCGCCTGCTGGCCGTGCTGGCGCTGATCGGCATCCTCGCCGCGCCGATTGCCTGGAAGTTCGCCCTCAAGGACTACCAGCGCTCCCGCATCCAGATGTTCATGGACCCCGAGCAGGACCCGCGCGGCGCGGGTTATCAGACCATCCAGGCCAGGGTCACGGTCGGCTCCGGCGGCCTGACGGGCAAGGGCTTCCGGCAGGGCACGCAGGGGCAGTACAAATTTCTGCCCGTCGCCCACAACGATTTCATCTTCTCGGTCCTCGCGGAAGAGCAGGGCTTCATCGGCGTGCTCACCGCGCTCGGCCTGTATCTGTTCGTCATTTTGCGTTCGCTCGAGGCGGCCCGGCTGGCGAAAGACCGCCTCGGCGCGTATCTGGTGGGAGGCATCATTTCGGGGTTTGCGTTCCAGGTGATTTACAACGTGACGATGTCGGCCGGCCTGGCGCCGGTCAAGGGGATTACGCTGCCGCTCATGAGCTATGGCGGCTCGTCCCTGATCGCATCGCTCGCGAGCTTTGGCCTCATCCTCAACGTGCGGATGAGAAGGTTTACAAATTAATGCCGCTGACCATCGACCACAGACGAACACAGTTGATATCCGCCACCGACCAACACAGACAAACACAGATTAGATCCGTGTTGTTCTGTGTTCGTCTGTGGCAGATTCTCTGTGTGGTGCTGGTGGCCTGGGTCCGTGGCTGGAGCAGTGGCTATGAACAAGGAGATGATCATCTCCGCCGGCGCGCACGATACGCGCGTCGCCATTCTCGAGGACGACCAGGTCGTCGAGATCTTCATCGAGCGCGAGAATCAGCGCGGCGTGGTCGGCAACATCTACAAGGGGCGCGTGTCGAAGGTGCTGCCGGGGATGCAGTCGTCCTTCATCGACATCGGGCTCGAGCGCGACGCGTTTCTCTACGTCACTGAAGTCATCAACACGGTCGAGGAGTTCGAGCGCCTCGCCGGCGACGACGAGGACGACGACGAGCCGAAGAAGCTGGCCGACGTCCCGCACCCGACCGTCGAGGGGATCCAGGCGGCCGAGGGGGACGAATCACCGGCTGAGGCGCCCGACCAGGCCAAGCCGGCCGAGTCCCGCGGCGGGGACCCTGCGAGAGCCGCAGGGTCGTCGCGACCGGAATCGAGGGACGACCGGCGCGGGCGCGACCGCGATCAGCCGCAGGCGAAGATCGAGGACCTGCTGAAAGAAGGCCAGGAGATCCTGGTCCAGGTCGTCAAGGAACCGCTTGGCACCAAGGGCGCCCGCCTGACGTCGCACGTCACGATGCCGGGACGCTTCCTGGTCTTCATGCCGACGGTGGACCACGTCGGTGTGTCGCGCAAGATCGAGTCTCGCGAAGAGCGCTCCCGTCTCCGCAACATCGTCAAACAGTTCCGCGAGACCCACGGCTTCATCGGCGGGGTCATCATCCGTACCGCCGCCAGCGGCCGCTCCGAGGCCGACATCGTCAGCGACCTGTCGTACTTCCACGAGATCTGGACGGAAGTCCGGCGCAAGATGGAGAACCGCCGTCCGCCGGCGGTGCTGTTCCAGGAGCAGAGCCTCGTCACCAAGCTGCTCCGCGACATGCTGACCGATGACTACACCGCCATCCGCCTCGACGACGAGGCCGAGCATCGCCGGGTCGTGGCGCTGGTCGAGCGGATCATGCCGACGATGCTGCCGCGCGTGAAGATGTACACCAAGGAATTTCCGATCTTCGAGGAATACGGCATCCAGGCGGAGATCGACAAGGCGCTCCGCCCGAAGGTGTGGCTCAAGTCCGGCGGCTACCTGGTCATCAACCCGACCGAAGCGCTGGTGGCCATCGACGTCAATACCGGGCGGTATGTCGGCAAGAAGACGAGCGGACGCTTGGAAGACACCATCGTCAAGACCAATCTCGAGGCGGTCAAGGAGATCGTCCGGCAGATTCGCCTGCGCGACCTGGGGGGCATCATCGTGCTCGACCTGATCGACATGGAAGAGAAGAAGAATCGCCAGAAGGTCTTCCAGGAAGTCGAAAAGGAGCTGCGCAAGGATCGCTCGCCGTCGAAGGCGCTGCAGGTGTCGGATTTCGGGCTGGTGATCGTGACGCGCAAGCGCGTCAAACAGAGCCTGGAGCGGCAGCTGACCGAGCCCTGCCCCTACTGTTCGGGATCGGGATCGATCAAATCGAGCGCGACGATCTGTTTCGAGATCCTGACGGAGTTACGCAAGGTGGGGACGGAACTGGATGGACAGGGCGTGCTGTTGCGGGTGAACCCGGATATCGCGCGGGCGCTGAAGGAGGAAGAGAGCGCGGTGTTGCGAGAGTTGCAGCAGGTGCTGGGCAGGCCGGTGACGATCCGCCCCGACGCGCATCTCCATCACGAGCAGTTCGACGTGATGGCGATCTAGGCGTTAGGCCTTGGGCGTTGGGAAAACGATCCCAACGCCCCCTAAAGCCTAAGGCCTAAAGCCTAAAACCTGCTTTAGTGCACCAGGTGGATGAGGTAGTAGTTCCCACCCCTGTTGATCCACAGCCGCATGTAGTCGCCGCCTTTGAGCGCCTCGAGCTTCGAGCCGCCGGAGGGCGGGGGCGTGTCCTTCTGGACGAGCTTGGTCTCGGTCGCCGGCACGATCGAGACGACCTCGCGGCCCTTGACCTCGCCCTTCTGTACAAATTCCACCCACCGCTCGAGCACTTCGCTGCTCCCCTTGGCGTCGGGTTTCGCTTCGTCGGCCGTCAAACGTACCTGGTAGGTACCCGCCGCGAGCTCTTTGCCGTTGGCCTTGAGGCCCTTCGGCACCCGGACGGTCCCCAGCGCCATGGCGGCTCCGGTCGCGTTCGGGGCTTCGGTAGTGGTGGGCTGGGCCTTCGGCCCGGTGTGCCCGCCCTGAGCGTTCCCGCCCATGCCAGCCGCTTTTGCGCGCGGTTTTGCCGCGGGCTTGTCCGCCTGCTCCGCGGCCGGAGCCGGTTTGGGGGTCGGAGCCGGGGGGGGCGTCTGTGCGAGCGCGGTCCCTCCGACTGCCAGCGCCCCTGCCAGGGTCCCTGCGATCACGAACTGCTTCATCTTCGCCTCCAAAGGTGCACTCTCGATGGCTGGTCTCGACCCATCTGTATGCAATTTACATCGAGCGGCCATGGTTCGGCCAGCCTGGAATGCCG
>JBKJRJ010000154.1:0-14017 GCA_046594705.1 Vicinamibacterales bacterium | reverse complement strand
CACGGGCCCCTGGTTCCAGAAGCCCGCCTTGTAGACGGTGTAGCCGCGATAGGGGGCGGATGCCGGCTCTTCGATCCGGCCGTGATACCCCGCCAGGTCGTCGTCGGTCATGACCCCCCCGGCCTCGCGGACGGCCGCGGTCATCACCCGGGCGATTGGCCCCTTGTAGAAGGCATCGCGCCCGGCCTCGATCGCCTGTTCCCTCGTCGCGCCGCGTCCGAGCGCCGCCTGTTCGGCCGCCGCCAGCGCGCGCAGCGTCGCGGCGAGGTTTGGCTGGCGGAACATCCCACCGACCGGCGTGATCGCGCCGCCGGGATAGTAGGTCCGCATCGTCCAGCTGTAGGCCTCGCAGGCGGCCCGCTCGCTTTCGAAGTAGTGGTGCAGCAGGTCGTACATCGGGAAACCGTCGGCCAGCTCGATCGCGGGCTGCAGCACGTCCCCAAGCGAACGGGTCCCGTACTTCGTGAGCGCGATCGCCGCCGAGTCCACGGCCGCGGGAAGCGTCGCGCCAAGCGGCCCGTTGCCCGGGATGGCGTCCTTTCCCGCAAACATCTGCGGCTGCGCCGCCTTCGGCGCCGACCCCTGGCCATTGATGACGACGACGCGCTTCTCGCGCGAGGAGTAGATGATGATGGGGGCCTCGCCGCCCAGACCGAAGTGCGAGATCTCGACCACCGCCGCGGCGAAAATCGAGGCCACCCCGCCGTCGATGGCGTTCCCCCCCGCGCCCATCAGGCGCGCGCCGGCTTCGGCCGTGAAGGTTCGCCCGGCCGCGACGACGCCGTGCGTGCCGCGCACCTCGCCGCGAACGGCCGCCGTGCTGACCGGCTGCTGGGCGGCGGCGAGCAAGCCGCTGCCGAACACGACGACGATACCGGCAGCGAT
Source organism: Vicinamibacterales bacterium (assembly GCA_046594705.1). Lineage (GTDB taxonomy): Bacteria > Acidobacteriota > Vicinamibacteria > Vicinamibacterales > 2-12-FULL-66-21 > JAICSD01. The sequence goes on along the minus strand of JBKJRJ010000154.1, from coordinate 13,132 downwards.
ACGGGGAATCACAGGTTGAATCCTCTTGGAACTGGGAACCGGGAACCAGGCTAGCGCACCTGCGTCAGCGGAATCGGTCGCTTTTCCTGTTTGAAGCTGAGCACCGACAGCTGCGTGGCGAGCTGCTCGGCGGCGGCACGAAACGACTGTGCCGCCGGGGATTTCGGTTCGCCGACGCAGATCGGGATGCCGGTGTCGCCGCCGATGCGAATCGGCTGGTAGATGGGAATGTGCCCGAGGAACGGGACGTTCATGTCTTTCGCCAGCGCCTCGCCGCCCCCCTTGCCGAAGATGTCGCTCTCGGTGCGGCAGCTCGGGCAGATGTAGTGGCTCATGTTCTCGATCAGCCCGAGCGGCGGCACGTTGAGCTTTTCGTACATCCGCACGGCGCGCCGGGTGTCGGCGAGCGCCACACCCTGCGGCGTCGTGACGAGCACGGCGCCGGCCACCGGCACCGACTGGCTCAGGCTGAGGGCCACGTCGCCGGTGCCCGGGGGCAGATCGACGATCAGATAGTCGATGTTGTCCCAGGCCACCTCGCGGAAGAACTGCTGGATGATGCCGTGGAGCATCGGGCCGCGCCAGATCACCGGCGCGTCGTCGTTGGTCAGGAACGCCATCGACACCAGCTGGATGCCGTACTGCTCGGCGGGAACAATGCGATTGCCGTCGGTGCCGAGCTGCGTGCTGATGCCGAGCATGATCGGCACGTTCGGGCCGTAGATGTCGCCGTCGATCATCCCGACGCGGGCGCCCGCCTGGCTGAGGGCGATCGCGAGGTTCACCGAGACCGTGGTCTTCCCCACGCCTCCCTTGCCCGCGCCGACCGCGATGACGTTCTTGACACCAGGGACCGGCTGCTTGGTGAAGTCGGAGCCCATCACCGGGCGGACCTTGAACCCCATCTTGACGTCCACGGCGCTCACGCCGGCAATCTCCGCCACGGCGGCGCCGGCCTGGTTGGCGAGGAGGTCTTTCGCGGCGTTGCGGCCCGGCGTCGCCGTCTCGATGGTGAACGACACGCGTCCCCCCTCGATGGCGAGATCCTTGATGAACTTCAACGACACGAGATCGCGGTCGAGCGTGGGATCGCGGACGCCGCGGAGCGCCGCGACAACTGCAGCTTCGGTTATCAACTCAGGTCCTGTCCGCCGCCATCTGGCCCACCAGTGGCAGCTTGAATTCTTCCCCCTGATACGCCTTGAACATGAGCAACAGCCACAAGGTGGCGGACACGGGGATGACGATGAGCACGACGACGAAAAAGCCGAGCACCGGAATCATGTTCAGGCCGACGTCGAGCAGGACGATCCCGGCGAACAGAAGGGTTGACTGCATCGCGTGGAAGCGGACGAACTTGTTCTCCTTCTCCACCAGAAGGAAGATGATGCCGGTGACGAAGCCGACGAGGTAGCTGAGCGCGGCGGCCAGGTTCGCGTCGAGGCCGATGGCCGTTTTCTCGGTGTGCAGCATCGCCATCAAGCCAGCTTCTGACCGGCGGCAGCCGCCGGGTCGGCGGCCACGAACAGGGCGCGCGCATCGTCGTGCAGCAGCACCCAGAACGTGTAAATCGCGAGGGCCGTGCCGAACGGCAGGACGAACAGATTCATGACGGCGAGAATCAGGGCGCCGGTCCGGCCCGGAGAGCGATGCTGGCGGAGCGCCTGGCCGGTCCACGCATTCGCCCAGCCGCCCAGCGCCAGGGCCGAGGCGAAGACGACGAACAGAATTGCCGTGAACCCGGCCGTCAACGGATCGCCGGGCGTCGTCCGCGCGATCGCCGCCGCGCCGGCGGCCAACAGCAGCAGCGAGACGCCGAGCAGCAGGGCCATCCCTCCCCAGGTCAGCTGGAGGATGCCCAAAAGATTGACGTGGGATCGCAAGGGCCTATTTTATGACGACGCGGGCAGCGATGAGCGTTTCGGGTATCCCCGGCGCCGCCACGCGGAATCTGAGGCGCGTCCCTTCGTGGACACCGGCCGGGATGCGCAGATTGACCGCCTGGCACGCCGGCCGATCGCCGATGCCCGCGCACTCGGCGCACCATTCGCTCCAGACCTCGCCGCGGCCTCCGCAGGGCTCGCAGGTCCGGCGCACCGGCACCGCGAACGGCACCGTCGCGCCCCAGAAGGCTTCCCGAGGCGTGACGACGACATCGGGGCCGGACTCGAAGCGAGCCGCGGGACCGAAGAACGACTGCCGCATGCGATCGAGTACGTTCAGCACCGAGGGAAAGTCCACGCGCACGTCATCCGCCAGGCACTCGGCGACACCGATCGACAGCTCGTCACCCGAAATGTCGGGGTGATACCGGCGCGTCAGCTGCCGGTGAGCCCGCTTGATCTCGTCGGCGCCCGCGTCCGCCGGGACGCCGAGGATGTCGTAATAGTCGCGCATACCCTGCCGAGCAAGTTACCAGGATCCAGCCTTTAGCTGCCAGCTAAATTGACAGCCAGCCGGAAGCTGGAAGCCGGGACCTGGAAGCGGTAATCTGCACGCGGTGGCTGATATCAAAGAATGTCCGCTGTGCGGCGAGAGCATGCGCCTGAAAACGCGCGAGCTCACGGACCGTGTGCCCGGGACGGGGCAGACCTCGACCCGGCAGGTCAGTGAATGGGTCTGTCCCGAATGCGACTACTGGGAAGAGGCCGAGAACGGCGAGAGGTGAAACCTAGCGGGCGCCGAGCGTGAGGAGCATTTCCTTGCGCACGGCATCATCGAAGTCCTCGAAGTTCAGCGCGGTCTCGCATTCGTCGCACAGCACTTCGATGACGGCGGGTTTGCCTTCGTCATTGACTTCCACGCGGGCGTCCTCGAGACGGACGACGTGCATCTGCAGGGTCTTCACGAGAAAGTTGTGGTGGTTGCCACAACTCGAACAGGTCAACGGCATGGTTGAAATTGTATGGAATGGGTTAGGCAGAACGCAATCACGAAAGCGCTTTATTCTTCGTCAACGTCATCATCGAACTCGGACGGGTCGCCCAGGCGCAGAATCTGGCCGGAGGCGTGCCCCGAGAGAATGCAATGCGGGCCCTTCGCCTCGAGGGAGACAACAGCCACGTCCCACGGACGGGCGCGATAAGCGGCGGCGACACAGCCACACGGCATGCCCTCGAGCGCTTCGAGCTCGAACACGGTCCTCGTCGGTCTGACGGAGCTGATGGATGATGCCGCTGGGACTGCCATAACAACCTCCCTCGCCAATCGCCCGATGCGGCTGACGTCCGCCAGTCCCACTGCAATCCCGGGACCAGTTCTTCGGTTAGACAGGCTATCGGCGTGATTGGTTCCCTTCTGCAGGGAAGTTGATGAAAAACAAGCAGTTGGCGGTGCGACGGACCGCCGGCCGCGGCCGATGGGGGGTGCCCCCTGCGGGAGACAGCCGCCCACAGGGCGCCAACGCCTGCTGGGGTCGGCCCTGCAAACTCCTCCAATCGTGGGCCTTTAGTGCCCATCCCGGCAATATGGTCCGAACCGCCACACTACCCACGAAACGGTAAAGGCCGCAGCCCTGGTTGACGCCAGGCGAATCAGTGGCCGTAGGCCAAGACTCCGGCGACGTGCACGCCGGGAAACATCGCTCGTACGGCGCGCACGTAGAGTTCGAGCTGTGCCTGGTGGGCTGCCGCCTCCGCCCCGGTCTTGAATTCGATCACCGTGAGGGAACCGTCGGGCCGGCGCAGAAGGCAGTCGATCGTTCCGCGGAGGACCCTGGAGGGCGAGTCGGGATTCGCGTAGGAGAAAGGCAGCTCATGCATGCGCTCCCCTGACGAGAGTAGTTCTGCCAACCCGGGTTGCCGCTTCATGGACGACCACGCGTCGACCGCGCGCGCCACACTGGCGGACGCGTCCGCGGCGGTCGCGCGCTCCTCCGGCCGAATCAGACGAGCCGCCAGGGTGGCCACCTGCTCAGGGGCATCGGCGCCGGCGAGCTCTTCCGTGAACTGGAAAAGCCGATGCACCAGGGTCCCGACCAGCGCCTCGTCCTCGCCGCCATCACGATCCCGCGCGGCAGAGGCCCGCCCGCCGGACTCGAGCGATTGCGTCACGGGCATCCGCTCGATCGCCGCCGGATCGAGGAGCGGCTCGAAGAAGTCTGACGGGGTCTCCGTGCCGGGACGCGTATCCTCCCACCCGACCGGGAGATCTCCGCTTTCGCGTTCGGGTTCGGGCGGAAGGGCCCTGCAGACCCTGACCCGGTATTCGCGACCGGACTGGGCGGTCCAGGCGACCGCGTCGCCCGGCTCCTGCGCGGCTCGCACGAACAGCCCACGCATGGAGTCCGGCAAGACGTCCGCGAGACTTCCCCGGCCCATCGCCAATGCGCCGTCCTTGAGGACCGTGCCCATGTAGAGACGGTCGCGCGCGCGCGTCAGCGCCACGTACATCAGGCGCTTGGTTTCCTCACGCTCCCGAAAGCGCTCCTCTTCGTCGCTCTCCGACACGAACGGCCCGACGGACACCTCTTCCCCCGATACGCGGACGGGCCTCGGAAATCCGCTCGCACCCTTCGCCAGGTTGACGACGAACACGATCGGGAACTCGAGGCCCTTCGACGCGTGGACCGTCATCAGGTTCACGGCGTCGAGCGCCTCCAGCACCGCGTTCGACTCGTCGCCCGCGGTGAGTGAATCCAGGTGATCGGCAATCCGCGCCAGCGTCGCGTAGCCGCGATTCTGGATCCGGCGGATCAGGCCGCGCATCTTCTTGATGTTTTCCCAGGCCTGTTGCCGGCGGCTGCCACGCAGCTCGTAGGCGTAGGCGGTATCGGGCAGGAGCTGCTCGACGAGATCGGCCGGTGGCACCCGGTCGACGCGCGCGAGCCAGCGCGGCACATGGCGGCGGGCCTGCTCGAGCGCCGCGCGGTCATCGTCCCGCAGGCGCGCCGATGCCGGCGGCAGCGCCGGGGAGGTCAGGGCGGCCGCCAGCTCCGGCGCCAGCATCGCCAGCGCCGTATCGGACAGCCGCACGAAGCGCGACCGGAGGAACGCTGCGGCCCGCAGCTCCGACGAGGGGTTCGCCAGAAAGCGAATCAGCGCCGACAGATCCTTGATCTCGTCGGAGTCGAAGAACCCCAGTCCCTTGTAGACGTAGGTCGGTATCCCCGCGGCTTCGAGCGCGCTCTCGAATTCACGGTGGCTCGCGCGTGAACGGAACAGAATGCCGATGTCGCCGGGCCGGGCCGCGCGGGCGATCCCGGTCTGCCGGTCACGGACGGTGTCGTCGCGCAGAATCCGCGCCACCTCTCCAGCCACCGCCGCCGCGCATTCGTCGGAATCGCCGCCGGTGACGACCCCCAATACGGGGCTGGTTTCGCCGACGGCCGGGGTGCGATCCCCCGCGAGCGGAGGCGGAAAGCGATCGTCCTGGTCATACTTGAAGTCGTCAGGACGCCGCGCGTGCTGGCCGACCTCGGCGAACAGGTCGTTCACGAACGCGAGCAGTTCCGGCACCGCCCGGAAGCTGCGCGCGATCGAGCGCCGTGAGGTCGAGCCCGGGCGCAGCGCATCGATGAAGCCGCCGGCTTCCTTCAACACGGCGACCTCGGCGTCGCGGAAGCGATAGATCGACTGTTTGCGGTCCCCGACGATGAAGATGGAGGGTTGGGTGGCGAGTCCCAGCCCTTCTCCCCACGCCTTCACCAGCAGGGAGATGAGCTCCCACTGTTTCCGGCTGGTGTCCTGGAATTCATCGACCAGCACGTGGTGATAGCGCCCCTCGAGGCGATAACGGCTCTGCGAGAACTCGTCCATGCGCCCGAGCAGGTCGACCGCGTGCTGCAGCACGTCGGAAAAATCCAGCAGCGAGCGGGCGTTGAGGGCCTTCTTGTACTCGGCGAGCGCGATCGCGAACATGCGGCGCACGCCGCGGGCGAGGACGAGGTTGAGGTCGCGGCTGAAGCGCTTGAGGATGTCCTCGACCGGCGGGCCGAGCCGGTTGGCCGCGGCGCGGTGGCGCTTCCCCGCGTCGGGCGACGGATAGTCTTGGTTTTTGTAGGGGTGAATCCGATCGCTGGCCCGCGGCTTGCCGTCGGCCTTGAGCACGTGCGCGGCGACGCGGTTGAGGAGCCCCTTGACCGTGGCGTTGCCCGCGGTCCTGAAGGACGCGAGCCGGCGCAGGTCCTGCGCCAGCACCTGGTACCTCGGCTGGTGCACCGGCCCGGACGCGACGAACGCCTCGAGGCCCCCCGCCACCGCGTCGCACAAGTCGATCAACGAGCCGACCGCGCGTCCGCAGACGGCGTCGGCGCTCACGTCGGCCGGACCGCGCGCGAGGAAACGGTCGAGGACGTCCCACGCGACGAGCCGACGCTGGAGCAGGTAGGCCAGCCCTTCGCGGGTCCGCGTCAGCCCGAGCTGCGCCAGCACCAGCGCGAGGTCAGGCTCGCGCTTCGCGGTGCCGATGAAGATCGCGAGGGACTTGTCGAGCGACTGGTCGACCAGCCGCGGCACTTCGGTTTCGTCGGCCAGGCCGAACCCGGGATCGAGATCCGCTTCCAGCGGGAACTCGCGCAGCAGCGCCAGGCAGAACGCGTCGATGGTGCTGATCTGGATGTCGCCGAGGCGATCGCGAATCGCGGCCCAGCGGGCGCGGTCGAAGGTGGACTGCTCGGCGGCGCGTCGCAGATCGCGAATGATGCGCTCGCGCATCTCCGCCGCCGCCTTCCGCGTAAAGGTGATCGCGAGGATGTTGCCGGGATCGATGCCGCGGGTGAGCAGGTTGACGTAGCGGGTGACGAGGACAGTGGTCTTGCCCGTGCCGGCCGATGCCTCGAGCACGACATTGTGCGCCGGGTCGCGCGCGAACTCCCGCGCGGCGGCGTCGGCATCCTCGGGAAGCACCGTGGCTGGCACCATCGGCGGTGCCTCGTCGTCGAACAGCGGCAGCTGATCCCTGGTCATGCTTCGAGCTCGTCTCCGACGTAGTCCTTGCGGCACACGCCGGGATAGGGACACCAGTTGCAGAGGAACGGCTCGTCGGGACGGACCGGGAACTCCCCCCGCTCGATCGCATCGACGACCGACAGCAGTGTCGCCTCCCCCTCGGCGAGCGCTTTCGCTGGATGCTGGAGCGCGGTGAACGCCGCCTTGTCCTTGAACGCGATATACCCGGCCCGCGACACCGTCCACGAACGCCCGTGCCGTCCCTCGAGCGCCTGTTGGGCACAGACACCGTAAATCGGCAGCTGGAGCGAACGTTTCTTGTCGGGCGCGCGGCCGGTCTTGTAGTCGACGATCCGCAGGCTGCCGTCCGCCAGCAGGTCGATGCGATCCGCTTTCGATCGGAGTGAGATGCGCCGGGTGGTGCCGCCCGCCGAGAAGGTGAAGGCGCCCTCGAGCTGATACTCCAGCAGCCGCTCGACGATGGGAATGCCGTCTTCGATTTCGAACGCGAAGGCGCGCTCCCCGAAGCCGGCGGCCGCGGCCGACCCGAGCAGGAGCGTCCGCTCCAGCGCGCGGTCGCCTTCGGGCAGTGCCGCCAGGTGACCCTCCGCCACCGTGGCGAACAGCGCCACCGCCTCGTCCACGTCAGCCGTGGTGATGGCGCCCTTGCCGAGGCGTTGCCACTGCTGGAAGAAACTCTCGAACACGGTGTGGACGAAGTGACCGCGTTCCTGCGGCGTCAGCCACGCCTGTTCGTCGCGCTCCTCCGGGAGTTTCAGGACATGCGCGGCGTAGTACTTGAAGGGGCACTCGAGGTAGCGCTCGAGCCGGCTGACCGCGTAGGTGGACGGAGCGCGGGGGTCGATCCGGCCGCGGAAGCGTGGGTCGTCGAACCGGCGGCTGGTCCGGAGGGTGAGCCATTCGGCGGCTTCGCCGCGCAGCACGTCCGGCAGGACGGGCTCGATGGCGAGCGCCTCGTGCAGGAACACGCGCGACTCGGGCGCCGCACCGGGAGCGCCCACCAGCCGTTCGATCGGCAGCCCCGCCGAGTCCACTTCCTCGAGCAGCGGCGAGGGGGAGACGATCGAGTCGTCTTCGAGCGTGAAGGACGAGAGAGACACCCGTCGCCGCGGCAGCCGCAGGAGATCCTGAAAGCGGGCGCGCGCCGCCGGGAAGCGGTCCTGCTCGCCCGGCCAGCCAAGCTGCGCCAGCAGCGACTGCGGATAGAAGATGCTCCGCGTGCTGCGCTCCGGCCAGTCCGCCTCCGAGAGGCCGACGATCCGGATCTCGTCGACATCCGCATAGGGCGCCGCGCTGGCGTCCAGCAGCATCAGGCCGGTGGCGCCGAGGCGGGGCGAGAACGTCTGCCCGTCGATCCACCGGCGCACTGCGCCGGCGAGCTCCCAGATCGAGAGCGACGCGGGATCGTGCGCGGCGTGTGCGTCGCGCAGCATCTGCAGCGCCGCCACGACAGCGCCGCGCGCCCGCAGGTGACGGGCGAACCAGGCGTCGGCCGGCGCCGGCCGGCGCTCGCGCGAGAGGAGAAACCCCAGAATGCCGTCGATCTGCGCCGGCGCGCTTGCCGCGGCGGCGGCCGCACGCAATTCGAGGGCAGCGGCCGCCGCCGCCGCCAGCGCCGCCGTCGGCGCGGACGGCGTGGCGGCCGCCAGCGCCGACAACCGGTCTGTCCCGCCGAGGTACTTGTGGTTCACCAGGAACCGGTCGAGACGGTGGACATCCTCGAGCGCCAGCGGCTGCCCGTCGCCGGTGAAGGCCAGATGCGGACAGCGCATCAGCTCCACCAGCGCGCCGCGGGTGAAGTCCGCCGCAATCGCGCTGAAAACCAGATCCACAGCGGCGGCGAACGGCTCCGCCGCCAGCGGCAGCGCGTCGAGCGCCTGGTACGGCAGCTGCGCGTCCTCGAACACCTGACGCGCCAGGTAGAGGTAGGGCAGCGGACGTTGAAAGACGATGGCGGTACGCCCGAGGGGCGTGGCGCGCGCCGACGACTTCAAGGCCCGCGCGAACTCCGCGAGCTCCTCTTCCCGATCGCGGCACACGAAGGATCGCGCCAGTTCGGCGCTCGCCGGCGTCGCCTCCCCGTGCGGCGGCGCCGGCACGACGAGCACCGGCGGCGGGAACGGGGCCGCCGCGAACCGCACGTCCTCGATCCCTGGAAGCGCGCTCTCGTGGAGACGCTGGTGGAACCCCGACTGGAGCAGCGCGTCCGTGGCGATCACGTCGATCGCGCCGACGCCGGGCATGCGCGCCAGGAGGTCGAAGTCGGCCGCCCAGAGGCCGCGCCGATCCGCAGCCTGATCGGCGACCGTCACGATCAGCTGTCGATACAGCGGGCGCGGCGACGCCAGCGCCAGCGCGCGGACCGCGTGCTCGTCGACGCCGGAGACGCCGGCGAGCGCCAGCTCGAAGGCCTCGAACGTCGCCGTCAGGAACACCGTCTGCGCGAGCAGCCGTGCCGCCCCGCGGTCGTACGGCGCGCTCGACTCCAGCGTGCCGGTCATCAGGCGGTTGAAGTCCGCCACCGTCTGGTGACGACGGCGCAGCTCGTCGTAGAGGGCCAGAATCTCGCCGACCAGGCCCGGCCGCAGGTTGAACGGCGGTTCGGCGCCGGCGGTGTGCGCGGCGTGCGCCGATCGGCGCAGCAGCACTTCGCGATCGAAGGCGGTGAGCGGCGCCGGCGCGCCGGGCAGCCGCTCGCGCAGCCGGGCGTAGAACTCGTCACGCGTCACGATGTCGGGCAGCGCCAGCGCGCGATCGGCGCGCAACCCTGCCGGCAGCAGGCAGAGGTTCTCGATCGTCCGGCGCAGCTCCTCAGCCGCGCTGCGTGACGGCACGATGACGGCGCAGTGGCGCGCGGCCTGCGGCCCATCCGGCAGGCAGGACACAATCGCGCGATGGAAGGCTCGCAGATCCGCGGTGCGAATCAGCCGTGTGATGCGGGGCGTGATCACGGCTGGCGGGAGACCTTGGGCTGGGCGCGCAGCTGCCCGAGATCGCCGGCCGCACGGTCGAACAGCAGCAGCGCGCCGGAGGCCGCCGCGGAGGCCTGCCACGCGAGCGGCATGTCTCCGCCGGCAATCGCACGCTGGCGCGACGCGGCGGCGCGCGCGGCGAGCTGGATCGAGTTCTTCAGAAGGCCATGCGCCTCGGCTGCGTCAGCGGGCGCCGCGATGCCGCCGAGCAGCCCCGCGGCGCGGGTCATCCCCGCGACCAGCCGCCCCAGCCTGGCGCGCGACGGTCCTGCCAGCCGGCGGATGTCATCGAGCGCCCCCCGCGACCCGCGCATGATGGCCAGCGGTTCCGCGAGCACGCGGTGGTACTGCCGCCACACCTCGGCCCGCGCCGCCCAGCTGTCGCGCGCGAGCCGAAGCCGCCGCGCCGCATCGAGACGGCCGTCCAGCGTCGCCAGCAGCGACGCCATCTCCTGCGGTCGCCGCTGGCCGAGACGGTCGTCCTTGCCAAGCGCCCGCCGGATCGCGCGTTCGACCCCGGTGACGTTCGCCCTGCGCGCGTACCGATCCGCGGTGCGCAGCGCCTCCCGGGTGAGCGCGTCGTAGCCGCGGCTGGCCCGTTGTTCGACGGCGAGCGCGCCGGTCACCCGGGCACGCAGGGAGGCGGCCCACGCGGCGCCGGTCCCGGCATCCAGCAACCGGCGCTCGATGCCACGCAGCAACGAGATCCGTTCGGTCGCGTCGGGCGCCAGCGCCGCCGCGCGCAGCGCCTGCTCGAGACGATCGCGGTCGGTCGGGACCGCCAGCAACGCGACCGACGGAGGCGCCGCGAGGTTGGCGATCAGGCTCAGGTCGAAGTTCGGCAGCCCGGACGCCGCTCGCGTCTCCGACACCACCTCGTCGAACAACGTCGCCATCCGCGCGACGTCTTCGGCGCGATAGCCGAAATGTTCCGCCACCCAGCGGGTCACATTCCGCCGGGCCTCCGCCGCCATCGCGATCTTGCGGGCCGGATCCGTCGTCAGCCCGATGTCGGTGAGCGCATTCGAGACGGCGCCGCTCAGCATGGCGAAGTCGTCGGGACCGCGCGTCGCCGCATACCGCGTGGCGCGGATGGTGTCGGCGTAGGCGTCGGTCCTGTCCCAGTCCACCGAGTCGGACGGGATGCTGACCAGGTGCAGGTCGGGACGGGCAGGCGTATTGCCGAGGGGGACCGAGATCACGATGCGATCCGCCACGCGGGCGAACTCCCCGTAACTGAGGAGCGTGGAGCTGTCACGCAGGAACACACGGTAGAGAGGCGTCTCTGGTTCGCCCGCCTGCGAGCGGGCAGCGCCGGCGTCGCCAGGACGTGCCGGCAGGAGCACGGCGAGCAGCAGAAAACCGGCGCAAAAGGCGCGGCGAAACCGGGCTGTGGAAAACATGTGGATGATCGGTGGAAAGCTTGTGGACATTCTGTCACGCCGTGAAAAATATAGCGCGCAGTGGACGCAATTCCTGCGCGTTGCTGCATGTGGATGCGCCTTCGTTACTCCTTTCGCTTGCGCGACGATCTCAGCCAGCTAGAATGCAGACGCCGCCGTGACCGTTCAACGCTTCCAGGAAACCATCAATGGCCGTGACTACCGCATCGAAGTGTCGGCGGTCGGCAGCCAGTTCCGCGCGCAGATCGCCAAAGCTCCCGGTGGTTGCCGCGCCATGATGCCGTTTTACGGGCCTACGCCCGCGGAAGCCGTTCAGTTGCTCAGCCGGTGGCTGATCCTCAACCACGCCAGGCCAACGCCTCAGGTATAGTCGCGCGATGCGCGGCGCTCTCCGGCAGATGGCCGCTCTTGTTCTGACGCTCGCCCTGCCGGGTTGGTCCGCGGACGCGCAGATCTCCGCGATCCTCAACCAGTTGGTCCCGGCCGAAACCCCACGCGTCCGGCTCGTCGCCACCGGCGGCACCATCGCCAACCAGGCCGGCGGGCGATTGAACGCAGCGGAGCTCGTCCAGATCATCCCGACGGTCGGCCGCTACGCGCGGCCGGAGTTCGAGCAGTTCTCGAACCTGACCAGCTCCGAATTGACGCTCGATCAGTGGGTCGCGCTCGCCCGGCGGATCAATCAGATCTACCACGACGATCCCGGCGTCAAGGGCATTGTCGTCACCAGCGGCACCGATACGCTCGAGGAGCTCGCCTACTTCCTCAACCTCACCGTCCGTTCGGCGAATCCGGTGGTCGTGGTCGGGTCGATGCGAAACCCGAACACGCTCGGCTACGAGGGGGCCGCCAACCTGTTGCAAGGATTCCGCGTGGCCGCCGATCCGGCTGCCGCCGGCCGCGGGGTCCTGGTCGTGCTCAACGACGAAATCAACGCGGCGCGGGAGGTCACCAAGACCGATGCCCTGCGGCTGAACACCTTCCAGACCCGTGGCTACGGCGTGCTCGGCGTCGTCGACGCCGACCGGGTGGTGTTCTACCGCCGCGTCGAAAAGAAGCACACCGCCGAGAGTGAGTTCGATCTCGCGGGAGTGACGACGCTGCCGCGGGTGGACGTGGTGATCACCTACCAGGGCGCGCCGGGTGATCTGATCACGGCGGCGGTCGATGCCGGCGCCAAAGGGATTGTCGTGGCCGGCGCGGGCGCCGGGTCCAGCAGCGGCACGCAGGCGGAAGGCATCGCCTACGCGCTGGGAAAGGGGGTGTTCGTGGTGACGACGACGCGCGCGGGCAGCGGCCGGGTCGCGGCGTGGCCGCGGCTTGCCGTGGCCGGGTCGGCGGCGGCGCAAAACCCCCGGGACCGCGCCATTGCCGGCGAGGACCTGGCGCCGGTGAAAGCGCGCCTGCTGCTGATGCTGGCCCTGACGAAAACCCAGTCTGGTGCCGATATCCAGCGCATATTCGTCCAGTATTGAGGGGAGGATGCGATGGATCCCAGACGCGCGTGCACCCGCTGCGGCGGGGAGATGAACGGCGCCGGCGCGCTCTATTCCGCGGTCAGGCTGTCGTTCCGGCCGCAGGAGTCGAAGTTCATGACCCTGCAGACCGGGGACGTGATGACCAAGGCGATGATGTGCCGGGACTGCGGCGTGATCGAAATCGTTGGCGACGTGAACAAGCTGCGGCGCCTCACCGCCGACCCCGCGGCGTCCTGACGCGGCGCGCGGCCGAGTTCACACGTTGAACTTGAACAGCAGCACGTCGCCGTCGGCCACGACGTAGTCCTTGCCTTCCATCCGGTAGAGCCCCTTCTCGCGCGCCGCCGCCACCGAGCCGCACTGCACCAGGT
>JBKJRJ010000046.1:0-4961 GCA_046594705.1 Vicinamibacterales bacterium | reverse complement strand
GAGGCGAGGATCCCCGCTATCGAGCGATGAGGGCCTCGCAGGGACCCGCGTTCTGGTGGCGCAGCCTGTTCACGGTCTTCTGGCTGCAGGGGGCGCTCCTGTGGTTCGTCGCCCTCCCAGTGCTGGTCGCGGTGCGCGCGGCGCGCCCCGCCGCGCTCACGCCGACCGATGGCCTGGGAGTGCTGTTGTTCGCCGCCGGTTTCGCGTTCGAGGCCGTGGGGGACGCCCAACTCGCGCGTTTCAAGGGCGATCCGCGCAATCGCGGCCAGCTGCTCGACACCGGCCTGTGGCGCTACACGCGGCATCCGAATTACTTCGGCGATGCCACGCTGTGGTGGGGGATCTATGCCATCGCGGCCGCCACGCCGGGTGGCTGGCTCACCGTGCTGAGTCCATCGCTGATGACGTTCCTGCTGATGCGCGTGTCGGGCGTGACGCTGCTCGAGGAGGGCCTGCGGGCGTCGAAGCCAGGCTACCAGGACTACATCGCGCGCACCCCGGCGTTCTTCCCATGGTTTCCCCGCGCGACCCGCGTCGGCCGGTGAGTTATTCCGCCGAGTGGTGCGGGTCGTTGATCCAGGCGAGGCGAATGGCGCAGCGTTCCGCCTGGGCCGGGTCGCAGAGACAGCCCTCGTCGTTGCGGATTTTGCCGCACGCCTCGCAGACATCGTGCTTGTGACAGCGCACGAACGTCCGGTTGACCGGTTGACCCCACATGCTCGTTTCCAGGGACGCCACCGTTTCGGCCAGTGACACGCGTTTGCGCCAGGTATGGTGGTCCCACTCGAAGTTCAGGATGTGCTTGGTACAACTCATGGCGTCACTCCCTGGTCCGGCGGCTGCAAGTGCCGCTCCAGCAGGTGGCGACGGCGGCGTCCCGCCGATCGAGACGATCGTCCGCCCGCGGCGATGGCGGTGCGGAAATACCCCCTACCGGTGCGGAAAGTTACTTGCTGACCGGGGACAGCCGCTCGGCCAGGGCCGCGTATGATCGGCGCCAGCCTGAGACCATGTTGATCCTCGAGTATCTGGAGCGGTGGCGGAGCACCGGCGCGATCCGCGCCGACCAGCACGACGTGCTATCCGCGCTGGTCCGCAAGGAGCGGTTCTCGGTCTTCGTCGAGCTGCACACGCTTCTCTACCTGGGGGTGGTGTCGTTCATCGCCGGCGTCGGCTGGACCATCCAGAAACATTTTCAGGGCCTTGGAGACGCCGCCATCCTGTTGGCACTGACGCTGACATTGGTGGGCACGCTCTACTATTGCTTCTCGCGAGGACGCGCCTACGCCACCGGACGCGTGGAGTCGCCCGGCTTCGCCTTCGACTACGTCCTCTACCTCGGATGCCTCGTCCTCGGGCTCGAGCTCGGCTACCTCGAATTCCGGTTTCAGATTCTGCGGGGCAGCTGGGACCATTACCTGCTCCTGTCAGCCGGCGTGTTCTTCCTGCTGGCGTATCGCTTCGACAATCGGTTCGTGCTGTCACTCGCCCTCTCGACATTGGCCGGCTGGTTCGGCCTGCGGCTATCGCACTTTCCCGATCTGGGTGGCGCATCGCTGCGGGCCAGCGCGCTGATTTACGGCGGTCTCGTCGCGGCGGCCGGCGTCGGGCTCTTCCGCGCCGGCATCAAGCAGCACTTCCTCGACACCTACCTGCACGTCGCGGCCAACGTGCTGTTCGTGGCGCTGCTGTCGGCGCTGTTCGATCGCACCGATCAGGGTCTCTACCTGTTGGCGCTGCTGGCCCTGGCGGGTATCGCCATCGCGGTGGGCATACGGGTCCGTCGCTTTGCCTTTGTCGTCTATGGCGTGGTCTACGGCTACGCCGGCATCAGCCTGCGCCTGCTGCGCGGCGTCGATTCGTTCACCGCGGCACTCGCCTACATCGCCATCTCGAGCACGATTGTGATCGTGTCGCTCGTCGCGCTGGCCAGGCGGTTCGGACGGGACGAATGAGGCCCACCCTGGAGGACGAACGCCGCATTCGCGCCCAGGCGCTGGTCCGCGAGTGGACCAGGTCCGGGCTGCTCGACCCGTCGCAGGGCGCGGCGCTCGGAGAGCAGCTGCGCGTCGACGTCCGCCGCACCAATCTGTTCCTCCGCGTCGGCCTGGCGCTGTTCACGGCGCTCATCATCAGCGCGTCGGTGATGCTGATCGTCGTGGTGCTGCATCTGGATGATGCGATTCCCTCCGCGATCGTGACGGGGATGTCAGCCATCGCGTGCCTGGCGCTCGCGCAACACCTCGTCGCCCGCCGGCGCTTCTACCGGTTCGGGGTGGAGGAGGCGCTGGCGGTCGGGTCGGTCGCGCTGATGGCGATCAGCGCGGCCGCGCTCACCTACGGGCAGCACAGGTCGCACTCCGGGAACGGGCCGCTGGTTGCCGCCCTTGTGCTGGGCGCCGGCGGCGGTGTCGGCATCTACCTCCGTTTCGGCTTCGTCTATGCGGTGATCGGCGCCATCGCCTGCGCGGTGGCCATCCCGTTCCAGCTCGAGCTCCCGGACACGACGCGACGCGCCCTGGCCGCTGCCGCGCTCGCCGTGGCCTTCGTCGCCGCCCGCGCGAAATGGCGGCAGTCTCCCGACGAATACCCCGGCGACGATTACGCGCTGGTGCAGGCCGCCGCCTGGGCGGGTCTCTATCTCACTCTCAACATCCAGTTGACGGGATCGCGAACTGAAGGCCCGTTTTACTGGTTCACCTACGCGATGATCTGGGCGCTGCCGCTTGCCGGCCTCTATCTTGGGACCCGCCACAAGGTTCGCCCCCTTCTCGACGCCAGTCTGGTGATGACGCTCGTCACGCTGCTCACCAACAAGGCGTATCTCGGCTGGCCGCGTCACGAGTGGGATCCGATCGTGCTCGGCGTCATCCTCATGGCGGGGGCGATCGCGGTGCGGCGCTGGCTGTCGAACGGGCCAAACGGACAGCGGGCCGGGTTCACCCCGGCGCGCATCCTCACCTCGGACACCGGGGCCGTGACGATGCTGGGGACGGCGTCGGCCAAGTTTCATCCCGACGCCGCATCGTTTCCGGAACCCGACGCCGGCGGCTTTGACGGTGGGCGCTCCGGCGGCGGCGGCGCCAGCGGCACATACTGATCGAGCGCGTGGGCACGAGCGTCCAGGCGTGCCGATTGATGGTCCTCGGACCGAGTTTGGCATACTGGAACCGATGCCAATGTGTGCCTGTCAAGCACACACCGTGATATCCTGAACCCCGGTGAAGTATTTCGACTGGGACGGCGCGAAAAACGCGAAGCTCAGGGCGGAGCGCGGCATCGGGTTCGAGGACATCGTCTTCCACATCGAACGTGGCGACCTGCTCGACAACTTGGAGCACCCGAACCCCGACCGTTATGCCGGCCAGCGCATCTTCGTCGTTCGACGCGAGGACTACGTGTACCTGGTGCCGTTCGTCGAGGACGAGCACACGGTCTTCTTGAAGACGATTATTCCCAGTCGAAAGGCCACGAAGCAGTACCTCGGTGAGGAGTCCGACGACCATGAAGATTGACGCCGACGAAAAGGATCTGCTCGAGTCCGTCGATCGTGGCGAGTGGAAGTCCGCCGGCGGAGGCAAGCGTGAGCGAACCCGCTACGCTCGCTACGCGAAGGCCACGTTCCGCAAGGACCGGCGGCTGAACATCCGGCTGTCGAGTAAGGACTTGGAGGCGATTCAAAAGCGAGCGCTCGCGGAGGGGCTGCCGTATCAGACCTTGATCTCGAGCTTGCTGCACAAGTACGTGTCCGGGAGGCTGAAAGAAGTCTGAAGCGTAGACTGAACCAAAGATTACCGCTATCGCTCGGCTAGCCGTGCTGAGCGAGGAAGATCAGCCGTCGGCGCCAGGGCTGATACGCGGCGCCGACGCTTGCTGCATTAGTTCGGGCGGGGCGCGGTGATCACACTCGAGTGGTCAGTGCCACACACTGTATTGCCGTCAAGGTGCAACCGCCGGCGTCTGCGGGCACTGGGCGGGTCACGGCATCTCCGCGCACGGCTTCTACCAAGCCTGGCGGCGGGCGAGGACGTCGGCCGGGTGCCCCGGCAGCATTCCCCACGACTTCCGGCGAACCGCCATTCGAAACATGGTCCGTGCGGGTATTCCGGAACGCGTGGCCATGAAATTGAGCGGCCACAAGACTCGCAGCGTTTTTGATCGCTATAATGTCGTCAGCGACGGAGATCTGCGGGACGCTTCTCGTCGTCTTGGGCACACTGGCGGGCACACTAGCCCATCCTTAGCCTTCGGCGGCGGCGAGAAATCGCAAAACCCTTAAGGAAATCCACGCACGGTGAGGTGGCCGAGAGGCTGAAGGCGGCGGTTTGCTAAACCGTTATACGGCCCAAAAGCTGTATCCAGGGTTCGAATCCCTGCCTCACCGCCAGTTATCCCCCCGAATTCATTGATCGTTTGTGATCTGGAGGCCCCGTCTCCGCCCCGTCTCCAAACTTCTGCAGGACGGTGCATCACTTAGCGTCAGACCGACCGCTCGATTGAGCCCAACCACGCTCGCGTCGCGGTTCGTCGAGTAGGGCGTCCAGCTGGGTCTCTCCCATATCGGCGGCTGACAACCTGCACGAGCGCCGGGAAGACGGCGGTCGCTCGCCGAGGAAGCCCCAGCGGTCCGGGGTATACGCCTGCCGCAGGCGATACAGTTCAGCCCCTACGCCGGCGCGTTTCGAGGGCATGATACGCCGCTAGATCGCGTCTGCCTGACAGAGGCGCCCCCACCCAAACGTTCGCCGAATCGGCGCGAACGTGGGTTAAGCTCAGCCCGTGCACCGCCGCGATTTTCTGTCGAGCGCCGTCCTTCTCCCGGCGCTGGCGAGCCGCAGGCCGGATCAGGCTCCGCGGCCGCCGGCCAGCCGTGGTTTGAAGCTCGGCGCGGTCACCTACAACATCGCGAAGGACTGGGACGTGCCGGCCCTCATCAAGAACCTGGCGGACGCCGGTTTTGA